>NZ_JAWDID010000051.1:0-36779 GCF_032464875.1 Allobosea rubneri | reverse complement strand
CGCCAAGCTCAAAGACTGGCGGCGCATCGCAACCCGCTACGACCGATGCGCCCACACCTTCTTCTCAGCCATCTGCATCGCCGCAGCCGTCATCTTCTGGATCTGATCAATGAGTCCTGAGCCTAGGGTCCGGACCCTAGGCAGTTGCGTCAGGCACGCTGTATTCGGCAATCGGGCAGGGCACCAAGAAGCGCGGGCAAACGTCCGGCTTCGCAAGCCTTGCCGAAGTACCAGCCTTGCAGCATGTCGCAGCCGAGATCGGTCAGCAGTTCGACCTGTTCGACTGTCTCGACACCTTCAGCGGTAACGACCACACCCAAATTATGGGCAATATCGATCACCCCGCGAACAATGGCCTGATCCTCATTTGACAAGACCATGTTGGCGACAAAGCTGCGGTCGATCTTCAAGCGGTCGATCGGAAGCTGACGCAGATGCGTGAGCGAGGCAAAGCCTGTTCCGAAATCATCGAGGGCGATTTCGACCCCGGCTTCATGAAGACGATGAAGGCCCCACTCGACACGCTTCTGACTTGGTCCCAGAAACATGCCTTCGGTCACCTCGGCGCAAAAGCTGGACAACGGGACGCCGGTCTCCGCGCTGAGTTTGAAAAAATGATCCAGAAATGCGTCGGATTGGAAATCGGAGCTCGTCAAGTTGAGCGCGATGCGGCCGACCGCGAGCCCGTACGACTGGAATGCGGTGACGTCGCCGAATACCTTCGTCAGCATGTACATACCGAAGGCGGCACGAACCTGTTGATCGGCGAAGCCCTCCTGGAAGCCGGCGGGCGACAGCAGGCCTCGTTGCGGGTGGCGCCAGCGCATCAATGCTTCGAGCGAAACCGGAGTGTGATCCGCAAGCGGAACGATGGGTTGATAGTGGAACTCGAAGGCACCCTGCCGAAGGCCACCCTCAATTTCGGCCAGGAGAAATGCCTTCTTTTCGGCGATATCTCGAAACTCCGGCTGGAAGTTCTCGATACGGTCCCGGCCATTCATCTTGGCGTGATGAAGGGCCAAGCCCGCGGCCTTCAGCAGGGCGGCGCCGTCCTCGGCGTGCATTGGGAAAGTCGCGACGCCAAGGCTCGCCGAACAGCGTCGCGACGTGCCAGCGATCAGCATGGGTTGGCGGATCGCCTCTATTGCTGCCTCCAAGACGGCATTCGCCTGTTCACTCGAACAGGCCGTCAAGATCAGCCCGAATTCATCGCCGCCCAGGCGGGCAACGAGCAGGTGCTGGTCAGCCATCGCGCGCAGGCGGGTCGCTACCGTTTTGAGGAGATCGTCGCCGGCCGGATGGCCAAAGGTGTCGTGGACCTCCTTGAACCTGTCGACGTCCAAAAGAGCGAGGTGAAATTCGCGCTTTGTGCGCGGGTACTCATGGACCAAGGAACTGATGTGTTCCTGGAACCGCCTGCGGTTCGCCAGATCAGTCAGGGGATCGATGCTGGCGAGCCGCTTGAGGTTTTCCTTACTCGCGCGCAGCTCCTCCTCCAGCAGCTTACGTTCCGTGATATCAAACCAGATTGAGGTGCAGCGGCTGATCTTCCCACGCTCGGGGATATGCGGAACGATGGTGCCGTCGACCCAGTAGAGCGACCCGTCCTTACGGCGATTGCAGATCTCTCCGTGCCAGGCTTTGCCGTATGCGATCTGACGGTACATACCTCGGAAGAACGAAGTACTGTGCTCACCGGAATTGAGAAGTCGGTGATTGGAACCGATCAACTCCTCTTCGGAATAACCGCTCATCTCGCAAAATTTGCGATTGACGTAGATTATGGTTCCACGAACGTCTGCAGCGGCTACGGGATAAGCACTGTCGAATGCATCGCGAATCAAACAATCGCCCGGATCGAGCCGGGAGGGGAGACGCATTTTGTCCGAGATGTCTTCTAGCATCTGCTCAAGATGCGGCATGACAACCATCTCGGATTCGAGATTCGACTGATTTCCGTGGAGAGCTTCTACCGGCTTGGTCACGATATCACTCTGAGCTGGAAGCTATTTGATAAAGTCTGAGGCCTGGTGCCCGCGCGACAGTCGAGCCGTTTTCATCATCCAACTGCCACATGTGCGGCAGGTAGCCACCGCGTGCGTGAGCATGGATGCGTCCGGCTCCAGCGCGATGTCGATGGCTGTGACGGGATTTTCCTGCGCCGCCCTGGGCCAACCAGCAATCCGAAGTCCGCTACAAGCGCGGCCATGGCTTTCAATTGCTTATGCATTTTCCTTCCCCCGCTTCAGGCTGATTTAGTCAGGCATGGCACGATTCAACGGATCACAATCGGCCGCCGATCAATGACGACAGGTCGGGGGCGAACGATCGGGCGAGGAGCGACCACAACGGGGCGGGGAGCCACGACGATCGGCCGGGGAGCGACAACCACGGGGCGCGGCGCAATCACGGCCCTCTCGCCAGCCCGGACGCAGCCGCCGAGCGGCCCGCGATAGAAGCCGACACCGCATCCGCCCGCGACCTTTGTGACGTCGTATGCCGCTGCCTGTGCCGGAGCGTATGACATCGGCATGGCCTGCACCCCGAACGATGTCAGGGCGATGAACGTGACACCCATGGAGGCCAAAACAATCTTTACGAGCATTTGGGTCGGTTCCTATCCAATCTTAGAATATAGCTGGGCCGCTAGGCCGCCAAATGGGCTCACACGCAGCTCTCTTCTTCCAATACCGGAAAACAACGCCGAGATTGTTCCTGCCGAGCAATTTGGTGCAATGTTGGGATGCCTCCCCGCCCTGCCGGCCATCGGAGGAACAGAGCTCGTTCGGAACGGATTCACTCCATTGCTCGCAACCTGATGCAGCTCACCTTGCGGATCAGACGCGCGGGATAAACCTGGTCAGTGAAGATCGCGGCCAGCCGGCACTACCGGTTGGCAGCAAGACTCATCCGCCCATCTGCGGCACATGAAGCGGCTTCGGCACCAGCTTGATATTATTTTCCTGCAGCGTGGCCCGCACCTTCGACAGGATCGCCTTGCGGATCTGGAACTGACGGCCGGCCCTGGCCTTGTACTTCCCGCGGATCACCAATGTTCCTTCCTCGAGGGCGCCGATGCCCTGGCTCTTGAACGGCTCGATGAGGTCGGCGTTGAGTTCCGGATCGTCGGCGATCTCCTGCCCGATCTTCTTGAACAGTTTCCGCACGGCTTCGACATCGGTGTCCAACGCGACCCGGAACAGCATCTTCTCGACGACCCATTCCCGGCTGAAATTCTGAATCTTCCCCATCTGCCCAAAGGGGATCGTCGCAACCGGACCACGCGGGTGCCTCAAGGAAACGGATCGCAGCGAGATCCTCTCGACGGTGCCCTTCGCGCCGGAGGTCTCGATATACTCGCCGTGGCGGAACGCGTCGTCCACAAGGAAGAACAGGCCGGCCACCACATCCTTGACCAGGGTTTGCGAACCGAGGCCGATCGCCAGGCCGAAGATCGACAGGCCCGTGATGAGCGGCCAGACGTTGATGCCCAGCATGACCAGGATCGTCAGGGCGCCCAGCGTCAGCAGGCCGGCCTTGGAAAGGCCCACGAGCAGCGGGCCGACGGTGGTCATCCGCGTGCCGACCACCGAGGCGCCAGTCTGCGGATCACCCGGCGTATGAGATCCCACGCGCGCAGCCATGATGGCCACCCAGTTCCAGCAGAAGGCAATGACCAGCACGAGCATCAGAATTTCGGCTGCCTTCAAGACGACGCTGCCGCGCGAAATGCCGGAGACATCGAGGATGGGCAGGAGCCAAAGCGTTGCCAGGATCGCGAAGATCGACGATGCCACGACGATCCGGAAGGTGCGCCACAGCACGCCCCTGAGCTCGCCTCCCTGCGTCCGGGCCGCGCGCCAGCCGCGCCGGTCGATGGCGATGTCGAGATGCGGGCCGGCGAGAACGAGAAGAAGCGAAAGCACCAATGGCCCGCCCCGCATCGGCCTTCCGAGGGTCAGGGCCAGTTGAACGAAGACGAAGGCGAGTACGACAAGCGCCACCACGAGCCAGGGCCAGCTCCCGGCGAGCTTCCGGCGCAGCGATCCAGTCGCGCTGCCGAACGACAGAGCCCTCGCGACCAACTCGCGATGGCGAACATACGTCGCCGCGAGCAGGACGGTGAACGGCAGCGACACTGCAAACGTGGCAAAGAGATCTCGCAGCGGGTCGGCGGCATTCCAGGCCCGCAGGCAGGCCAGCACCACCAGGCCGCTGGCCACGACGCCGATCGAGATCGCGACGTCGCGGCGCCAGGCCCAGACGACCGACCTGCGCCCGGCGGCTAATGGCAAGCAGATCGTGGTCGCCAGCGACGAGATCGCGGCGCAGTTCAGCAAGGCGCCGCGAAGCACCGGGTCGGCGACGAAGCCCAGCAGCAGGCCCCAGGACGCCAGCATCACGATCATGGTGGCTGCGAGCCAGGCGACCGCACTCAGCACAGGCCTGTGCTTCAGCCCGCCGGTGATGAGCCTGGCAACCGCAGCCGTCGCGACAACGGCAGCCAGGCAGGTTGCCGCCACGCCGAGGGCCAGCAAAGCGGAGCTGTAACCTGCGGCTTCAAGTTCTTGCAGAAAGTCGCGCCAGCCGCCTGCGGCCGAGAGCCATCCCGAGAACCGTGCCGCCAATCCGTTTTCGATCAGGGTGATGAAATGACCGAGGATCGCCGATGCAGCCTCGATCTCGTCCGTCTTGGAGCCAACAGCCATGGCCTCTATCTCGCGCAGAAATCGGTGATCGTAGTCAAATCGCGTCAGCTGAGTTTCCAGCAAGAGAGTTTTCCACCGCCCAGGAAGGATCGTGGAGAGCTGATCACGTGGCTCAATATGAAAAGCGTCGAAGAAGGTCCCCAGTGAGCACGCACCAAATAAGCCGCATACTACTGCGGCTCGCGCTTCGAGGTGGCGTCGGCCCTGCAAGGAAACGCAGTCGAGTGACTCATGGAGAACGGTCCGTGCCCGAGTCCGTCAGGCACGGACCGTCGTCTCATTTGGCGTTGCGTGCTTTCTCAGCTTTCAAAAGCACATCGATGGCATTGATGATCGTCGAGCCCTGATTTGCCTTGCAATAGACGATCAGCTCATGAATGCCTTCTTTGACCCTGGGCAGATTGACGGACGATTTCTTCCCGAGGCCGTTATACCAGCCGCTGTACCAGATGCCGAGAAAGTTCGCATCTTCCTGGAACGTTCCGGCAAGCTGCCCGCAGGTCAGTTTCTGGACATTGACGTATCCATTCTTGTCGGCATAGGCGCTCAATTCCGTCTGGGCCTGGGCCGGGATCAGCGGCGTCGAAAGCGCAATGGCCAAAACAAGAGCGTGTCTTCTCGTCATCGAATTTCCCTTTTGTGTTTCTGTGGCGGATTTGGCCGGAATGTGCCTCCGCCCAGCTCTGAAAGGTGGAGTTTCCGCGCTGTCGGAACTTGAAGGGAGGCGGCGAAGATCGGCTCGCCGCCTCCGGCTGGTCGAGGCTCAATCCAGATAGTCGACTTTCAGATGCCGGATCTTGCCATTGAAGGCGAAGGGCTTGCGGTCGAAATACGCAAGCGAGACGGGGGAATAGCTGTCCCGGCCGACGTCAAAGGCGTCATTGGCGGTAAAGGTAAGTGCTGCCGAGCGCGGAACACGCCCCTTGCTGACCTCCTTGCCGTCCACGCGGATGATGATGTCGAGCGGCGCGGGGCGAACCCCGCTAGCCTTGCGCGTTTCGACCTCGATCTTGACCTTTCCAGCCGGGAGCGGGGTGGATGTTTGCAGCTGTGTCCGTTCGATCTCGAAGAGATTGTACTCGTAGTTGAGCTTTCCCTCCTCGACCCACAGGGCGACACCGCCCGAGATGGCGCCGAGCGCGTAGAGCACGCCCTTAGACTCGGGCTGCAAATCCGCATCGATGGTGACAAGGTTGCTACGCGATCCGAGTTTCGGCGCCGTGAACTCGGGAACGCCGACGACCTCCTGCGTGAAGCTGAACGACTTGGCGGGATTGGACGGTGCGTCCTCCGGGTGGAAGATCGCGGACCACAGCCCGCCGCCCACCGGATCGACCTTGTTGTCTTTCGCGCTCACATCGAAAGCCTGCTTCAGCTCCGCGAGCTTGGCAGGGTGAGCGGCGGCGACATCCTTCGCCTGCGAGAAGTCCTTCTTGAGGTCATAGAGCTCCCAGACATCGTTCTTGGGCGACCACTTCATGATCGAGGGATCGACGCCCGTCTGCCAGGGTACTCGCGGCCCGAATGCCGAAGCGATCCAACCGTCCTTGTAGTAGGCACGGCTGCCCATGACCTCGAAATACTGCTCCTTTTTTTGGTCCGGTTCCGTCGGGGAGGCGAAGGAATAGGTCATGCTGGTGCCGTCGAGCTGATCCTGGCTGACGCCGTCAACGAGCTTCGGCGGCGTGATGCGCAGGATGTCGTAGATCGTCGGCACGATATCGTTGACGTGATGGAATTGCGGACGTGGTGTCTTGTCCGCCTTGATCCGACTCGGCCAGGACACCGCGAGCGGCGTGCGCGTTCCGCCGAAATGCGCGGCGATCAGCTTTGTCGACCGGTGGGGGGTGGAGCCAGCCCAAGCCCAGCCGGCATGGTACATGTTGTCCACCTTGGGCGACCCGAGCACGTCCAGGCCGCCGAGTTCGTTCATGGTGCGGATATGATCCTTGATCTCGGAAGGAATGCCGTTCTGCGCCAGGAGCTCGCTGATCGTGCCGTTCTGGCCTTCCGCGCTCGAGCCGTTATCGCCCCAGATGTAGAAGACGAGCGTATTGTCGCGGATGCCGAGCTCGTCCAGGGCATCGATCAACCGGCCGGCCTGCGCATCGGCATGTTCGGTGTATCCGGCGAACACTTCCATGAGCCGACGCTGGAACGGCTTTTCGTCCTCGGGAATATCGGCCCATGCGGCCAGCGTCTTCGGCCGCGGCGTCAGCTCGGTGTCTTTCGGGATCCAGCCGAGTTCTTTCTGGCGGGCGAAGACGCGCTCGCGCATGACGTCCCAGCCTTCGTCGAACTTGCCCTTATATTTGTCCGCCCAGTCCTTGAAGATGTGATGGGGACCATGGGAGGCGCCGGGGGCCCAATACATGAAGAAGGGCCGATCCGGCGTCAGCGCGTGGACCTGCTTCATCCATGAGACAGCCTTGTCGGTCATGTCTTCGGTGAAGTGATATCCCTTCTTCCCTTCGGACGGATTCACCCGGACCGTGTTTTCGACGACCGCAGGCTCCCATTGCGAGGATTCTCCGGCAAGGAAGCCGTAGAAGTAGTCGAAGCCGATCCCCTGCCCCGCCGGCCAGTTCGTATAGGGGCCGACGGCCGTGGTCTCGTTGGCCGGCGTGTTGTGCCATTTTCCGAAGGCGCTCGTCGCGTAGCCATAATAGCCAAGGACCTTCGCTGCGGTCGCCGATGTGCGCGGGATCCGGCCGGAATAGCCATCCCAATCATTCGCCAGCTCGGCGATCTGGCCATAGCCGACGCGATGGTGATTGCGCCCGGTCAGCAGCGCCGCCCGGGTGGGTGAGCACATCGCGGCATTGTGGAAGCGGTTATAGGTGATCCCGTCGCCGGCAACGCGGCTCAAGGTGCGTGTGTCGATCACGCCGCCGAAGCTGCTCGGAAGCGCCGGACCGACGTCGTCGAGCATGATCACGACGATGTTGGGCGCATTGGCGGGCAAATGCGACTTCGCTGGCAGGGGGCTGTAGGTCGACTCCGCGATCGTCGGCCCGGCTTTGCTTCCTGAGGGCTTCGGCGGGAACGGCAGCGTTTCCTGGGCCAGGGCCGCTGCGGGCGCTCCCAACATCAGCAGCGTCGTGCTCACGCCTAGCCAGCGCGCTCGGAATTGGTGACTAAGAGGCCGTTTCATTCGATTCTCCGTTCCGGACAACACATCTGAACCCGACATGGCTCGTCGAAGTATCGATCGCCTCCGCATGTCGCGCTGCAGGTCGGTAGCGGCGGCAGTAGTTCGGAGCGCACAGATGCGACCCGCCCTTCAGAACCTTCCGCGGAATTTTGATCTTGGGGAGACACGGGTCGTAGCTGGCGACCTCAAGCCCCCCGCGCGGGTTTTTGGGGATGCAGCATGCTTTCGTCGCGTCCGCTTCGTGCTTCGGGGCGAACCAGTCGGATGTCCATTCCCAGACATTTCCGACCATGTCGTAGAGCCCGTAGCCATTGGGGGGAAAAGCCTTCACCGGTGAGGTCCGGGTGTATCCGTCAAGCTTGTGGTTGACCGCCGGGAATGGCCCTTGCCAGGTATTGGCCATGTACCGGCCGCCGGGGCTCAATTCCGAGCCCCAGGCATATTCGGCCTGGTCGAGACCGCCTCTGGCGGCGAATTCCCATTCGGCTTCGGTGGGCAGCTCCTTGCCCTTCCAGCGCGCGTAGGCCATCGCGTCGTGATGGGAGATGTGGACGACGGGGTGATCGTGAAGCCCCTCGATACTGCTATGTGTACCATAAGGCTGACGCCAGTTGGCGCCCTTGAGAAACGACCACCACTGCGTCCAGTCGCTGAGATCGACCTGCCCAGCCGGCTTTCGAAAGACCAGCGACCCCGCATACAACATCTCCTGCAGGATGCCGGGATAGTCGCGCGGATCGGGCACGGATTCGGCAAAGGTGCGATATCCTGTCGCCGTCACGAACTCGGCAAAATCAGCATTCGTGACCGGCGTTTCATCAATGAAGAACCCATCGACATTTACACGGTGCGCCGGCTTCTCTTCGGGATAGTGGTCATCCGAACCCATCCAGAAGGTGCCGGCGCCCACGAAAATCATGCCGTCGCGCTCATGCTGCGAGGGCAAATCCGCCTGAGCCGTCTCGGAGTTCATGATCATCCCCCGCCGTGCATCGCGATGGTGAGCGTGCCGCGATCCGCGCGACGGCATACAGGGGTCTGGGAATCGAAACTGTCCCGAACGAACAATTCGCAGGGTTATCGGGCGCCTGGTCAGTCCTTGTCGAAAGGCCTGTTTCTGTCTGATTGGCGGCGATCCCGCGAAGCGGCACAGGAAGCGCGCATACGCATGGCCTAAGGCGCGGGAGAATATGGAAGCTCGATCGCGCACCAGATTGGCTGACCCCGTCGCCCCCAAGGACGTCCAGCAGGTCCACGTGCTTCAGGACGCGATCAAGCTCAATCAGAAGAGCGCCGGACGATTCGAGGCGCCGAACTGGGACCCGGAGAGCCAGAAGAAGATGCGCGACGCCCTGGCAGTGCTCGGTTCGACGATCCCGAACTACAACAAGGCCTTCGGCACGAAGAAGGATGTCGACCCGATCCAGCACCTGACGGGCACCGCGACCGGCTGGGGCGGAATCCCGCCAAGGACGCGACCTATCTCAGCGGTTCCGTGCCGAAGAACGACGGAGCCACCGTCTACAGGCTCAATGTCGGAAACGTTCCGGTCGACAGCTTCTGGTCGGTCAGCGTCTACAACGCCGAGGGCTATTTCGAGAAGAACACGTACGACGCCTATTCGCTGAACAACCTGACGGCGAAGAAGAGCGCCGATGGCACGATCGCCATCCAGTTCGGCGGCTGCGACGGCAAGATCGCCAACTGCCTGCCGACCGTGCCGGGCTGGAACTACACGGTGCGGCTCTATCAGCCCCGCACTGAGATCCTGAACGGCAAGTGGACCTTCCCCAAGCCGCAGCCCTTGCCGTAAGGGGCTTGTGGGCGGCCGACCCCCGCCGGAATATGAGCAAGGGCGAGGGGAGATTCTGCCCTCGCCCTTTTTGCTTCGCAGTCGTCGAGACTTCAGATCGCGAACCGCTTGCTCAGAATGGATTGACGTAGTTCGTGATCGCGATCTGGCGCAGGAGCACCTTGCGGATCAGGTGCGTGGGCTTGACCTCTTCGGTGAAGATCGCCGCCTGGCCGGTGCTGCCGGCCGGCAGCGATCTGGCGAACGCGTCGTCGTCGAGTTTCACGCGCACGACGAAAGGGGCCGATGCGATGGCTTTCGGCGCGACCGCGAGCCCGGAGGCCTGGGCCTGACCTGTCGCGATCGCCTGCAGGACGCCTTCGACCTTGCCGTTCTGTACCGTGCCCGGCCGCATCTTGAAGGTGAGCTCTACCGGCTGGCCCGGGGCGAGATAGCGCGCGTCGATCTGGTCGATCTCGACGCCGACGACCGTCTCGGAGGTGTCGATGAAGGCCATCACCGGCGCCAGCGGTAGGCTGGCGACGCGGGCACCCTTGCGCAGCGCGAGATTGGTGACGTAGCCGTCGGCGGGCGCGCGGACCACTGTCTTGTCGAGGTTCCAGCGGGCGGCATCGAGTTGGGCTTTCAGCTGCCCGACCTCGGCCCGATGCTGCTCGACGTCGAGGCTGCGGCCCACGCCGCGGGTCTGGAGCTGCATCGTCTGCTCGAAGCGCAATTCCTGGAACTGGAGCTGGGCCTCGATCGCCTTGACCTGCGCCTCGAACGGCACGGGATCGATCCTGAACAGCACGTCGCCGGCCTTGAGCGGCTGGTTGGCCTGGACGGGAACGTCGATCACCTCGCCCGCCACATCCGGCACGATCGCCACCGAATGGCGCGCGACCAGCGCAGGCCCCTGCGGGGCGCCCCAGTTCATCGGGATGAACAGGCCAACCAGCAGGAGCACGAAGACGATCGCCGGTGAGCTCTTCCAGAACAGATTGAAGCGGATGATCCCGAGCTTAACCAGGATGAAGAGCAGAGCGAGATAGACGTTGAGGAGAACCATGATCATGGCGCGGGTTCCTCCTCGCCGAAGGTCAGGCGCGGTTTTACCGGCCATTCGACAAAGGCCCAGATCAGGACGACCGGCCACAGCACGAAGCCGAGGAAGAAACTCACCCAACCGCCGACAGTGACGGCCTCGACCCAGGGATGATGGCGCCTGCGGGCGATCACGCCCGGCAGCATGGCGAGAAAGATCACAACCGCGACTGTGCTCAAGACCAGCACGACGAGGACGATCCAGGCGAAGATATCGAGAGCGGACATGGCTACCTCATCGCACCTGGTCAGAAGCGATAGGTCGCGGCGAGGACTGGGCCGTGCATCGTCGTATCGTAGAGGAAGTCGCCCTTGCGATAATCGACGTAAAGCGCGCGATAGCCGGCGCGGAATACCCAGTTCTCGTTCCACTCGTAGTTGACCGTGCCGATCGCCTGCCAGGTCAGCCTGGAGGCAATGTCAAAGCCGCCGATGTCGCCGCTGAGCGTCAGGCTCCACGGGCCGCCGAGCCTGGCGGTCATGCGGGCGGCGATGACCGGGTCGAGCCAGTCCTGCGAGACGCTGTGGTCGATCCGCAGGTTGAGCGTGCCCGGTGCGATCTTCAACTCGGTGTCGAGATTCCAGAAGCGAAGGCCGGCACCGACATCGAGATCGAAGGTCTCGTCGCTGTAGATCCGATAGAGAATGCCGGCCTGCAGCGTCAGCGTCTGCGAGCGGACCTTGGCCGAGGAGAAATACGGACCTGGCAATGTGCCCCCTGGCGTGACCTGCGAGAGCATCGCATCCGCCACGAAACCCCAGCGGCCGATCCGCATCTCGGCGGCTCCCATCAGGCCGATATTCATGTTCTCGAGGATGTCGCCGAAGCTGAGATTGAGATTGGTCGTCGGCAGGGGCGGCAAGGTCGAGGCCCGCCCGTCGAGCGCCGCGGCCCAGGCATAGCCGGTGAAGGAAAAGCTCGGCGTGGTCGACAGCAACGGCGGCTGATGCGCCCGCGGCGCTGCAGGCGGGAGATCGGCGGCCAGAAGCGATGTGGCCGATAGCAGGGTTGCAGTGGCGGCGATGACGGATCTCAAGGGGCTAACTCCGATGATGGGCGACAGACCTATCGCGCAGCCGCCGGCAAGACCGTCGCAGCGCGAGCCAGAGCCGGCCTGACGTCGATGGTCAGGGCGGCGATGAAGCGAACGAGCGGCTGGCCCGCGGCTCGTATCGGTCCTGATCTTCTGATCGAGGGATGCGGGCGCCGAACCGAATGCCGTCAAACGCAACCGTGCTGAAGGGCGCGGCCGCATCGGGGTTTGCCGACCTGCATCCGCTGATAACGAGGGGCCAAGTTTTCCACCGTGCTTCTGCACCTCGATCGGTCATCCGAAACCGACGATTTCAGACTTGCATGCGGGCAGACTTGGCGATCCATGGTGTAGGCACTTTCGGCGGCAATGATTCTAACGGATAAGAGAAATGCACGAGTCCCGAAGTGAGATTGCTCCATATGGACAATTTCCATAATATTTTCGTGTTACTTGCATTTTATGAGCACGGCATTGATCAGGCGAAGTGCGGCAGAGTCCGTCTTGCTGGAGAATGGATGGCTGTCGCACCAACCCAGAGCGTTCCAGACCGATGTCCTGGCGCGCACCGCCCTTGTGAACTTTTCACCGGGACAGGTGGTCTATAGCTGCGGTGATGAATTGGGCGGCATCTATGGTCTCGTCAGCGGGATCGTCACGATCAACACCGCTCCCCCTGACAAGGCTCCAGAGCCGATCCATATCGGGGAGTTGGGGGGCTGGACAGGAGAAGACGGCTTCCTGACCCGTCAGCCGCGTCGAATCGAGCTGTGTGCTCTGATCGAAACCTGGATGATGTATCTGCCGCTCGAGCAGATGGATGAAATGGTCAGCGCCAACCCAGCTGCTGTCTACAGATTCGCTCAAATTCTGCTGGCGAACGCCGACACTCTCGTCAAGATCATCCGTGATCTGCAAAAATTGGATCCTGATCGCAGGATCGCTTCCGCGCTGTTACGCATGACCAAGAGCGGAGAATACCCCATCCCGTTGACGCAGTCCGAAATCGGTTCGACCGCCTGTGCCTCGCGCCGACAGGTCAATTCCACATTGAGGCGTTTTTCCCAAAACGGGTGGATTGAGGCGAGTTATCGGTCCATTCAGATCCTGAATGCAGAGAAACTGCGGATCTTTGCGGCCGAAGAGGGCCAAAGATCCAACGTAACCTGACAGAATGTTTGGCAGATTGAACCGTGGGAACAATCTGCGCGGCAGAATGTGTTAGACGCGCCTTATGAGCGCAAAAGCCATTGGTCGGGAAACGGCGGAAGCAATTCTTCGGCAGAACGGATGGTTATCCCATCAGCCGGAGTCCTTCCAAGCAGACGTCCTGCAGCGCTCAATCCTGTTGAGTTTCGCCCCAGGTGACTTGATTTATGGCTTCGGCGAAGAGCTTGGAGGCATCTATGGCCTCGTGAGCGGCGTGGCGACAATCAATACGGCGCCACCAAACCATGAACCACAATTGATCAATGTCGGCGCACCGGGCGCTTGGGCAGGCGAAGGTTGCTTCCTGGCACGCCAGCCGCGACGCGTCGAACTACGCGCATTGGTCGAGACCTGGCTGATGTATTTGCCTCTCGAGCAGATGGACGACATGGCCAGTACCAACCCGATGGTCGCTTACAATTTCGGGCAGATCATTATGAGCAATGTCGATGTTCTCATCAGGGTTATCCATGATTTGCAGAGGGTCGATCCCGATCGTAGGATCGCCTCCGTTCTTCATCGGGCTCGGTGGATCGGTGAGCAGCCCCTCCCGCTGAAGCAGACCCAGATCGGCACCATGGCCCGTGCTTCGCGCAGGCAGGTCAATGCTGCATTGAAGCGGTTTGCTGAGAACGGATGGCTGAAGACCAGCTATCGCTCAATCACCATCATCAGTCCTGAAAAGCTACGGTTCTTCGCAACTGAAGGCGACTGAAGGCAGTCCGGCTTTCTCCGAGGTTGGAGTTATCGATCCTCAAAGATGAACTCTTTCGTGGGTTGATTTACGGCTTTCTGCGTTAGGCGAACCTGTTGAGCATGACCTTGATTAAGAGAGAACGCGCAGAAGCCATCCTTCGCGAGAATGGCTGGCTGATGACGCAGCCTGAGCCTTTTCGCCGCGAAGTGCTACGGCGCTCCGTCCTGCTGCGGTTCTCAGCTGGCGAGGCTATTTATCACTTCGGCGACGAGCTCGGAGGCATATACGGTCTTGTAAGTGGCAGGGTATCAGTCAACACCGCTCCCCAAACCGATGCACCGCAATTGGTCCATATGGGCGTTCCCGGCTCATGGACCGGAGAAGACAGTTATCTGATCCGCCAACCGCGGCGGCTCGAACTGCGCGCAGTTGTCGAGACCTGGGCCATGTATCTGTCCCTCGATCAAATGGATCAAATGACCGCCGCCGATCCCTTGGTCATCCGCAATTTTTGCACGAACCTCCTGCACGGCGTCGAAGTCCTCATCAGGATCATCCATGATCTGCAGAAGCCCGATCCCGATCGCCGAATTGCGTCTGTTCTCCACAGGATGACCTGGAGCAGCGAACACGTCCTATTGACGCAGACCGAAGTCGCGACGATGGCATCCGCCTCACGCCGACAGGTCAACGCCACCTTGAAACGATTTGCCGCAAACGGATGGGTGACGACCAGCTATGGTTCGATCACGGTCTTGAATGCCGAGGCGCTTCAGGTCTTCGGGAATGACGTTGGTCCTTGAGGCAGCTTCAGCCAGCGAAGAGCCCGCCTCTGGACGCTTCGCCGACTGCATTTGCTTTCTTTGATGGCACGTCAGCCGACCGAGCATCGAGCCGGCGCCGGGTTATTATTGCGCAGCCAACGCTGCGGTTTCCGCATCACAGCCGCTAGCGGGCTTATTGGCTTGACGCTCCTTCAAGATCTCTTCGCGTGCAGCCTTCATGTCCGCCACAAACCCGCTATCGGCGTGCAGTCGGGCGAAGGTCGCGGCGGCCATGGTCCGGCCTGCCTCGATATCGCTTTGCCAATGCGCGTTGCAGATGACCCGGCTCCGTCCAAATGCCAGGCCGCGGGCCAGGAGTTCGTTCGAGCGTTCCGGATTGATCTCCGCCAAGGCAAGCGCCCAACCCCAACCGACTGCCGAATGGCCTGACGGATAGGACCCGTCAGTCCGCAGAATATCCTCATCGGCAGGCGTGCACGTCGCTTCGGAATGGGCAACGAAAGGACGGGTGCGGTGGAATTTGTTCTTCATGCCATAGGTGGAGAGCCCGACGTCCAGGAACATCCTCCGCATCAACGTGTAGAGATGGGGCGTGTTCTCCGCGCTGATCGAGATCCCCATGGCGCACGAGAAATTCGCGGCCGGCTGTGGGAAATTCAGATCGGCGTCCCGTTTGGCCAGGTCCCAACGAGCTGTCCCTCTCAAGGGAACCGTTGCCCGCCTGGCTTCCTCATCTCGCGCAAGCGAGGCCGTTTCTTCAGCCGGCGGTGGCGGAAGCAGTTGCAGACTGTCGGGCAAATCACTTGTCTTCAAATAGCCGGGCAGGAGATCCAGGCCAAGGTCAGGAGCCTGCAAGGAAGGCACATTCGGTGTTGTCTGTGCCAGAGCCGCGCCCGACGTCAAAAGTGCCAAGCACGAGGCCGTAGCAAAACGCATCATCCTATTCATCTGAGTCTCCGAAATTGATCAATTTTGATGCGCTATCGCTCGCGCGAGGTATTACCGATCTCGACGGTCAGTGTATTGTCGGGCCCCTCCATCCCCTTCCGGGCTCGCGTGGGCATTGACTTGCGCTCGCGAACGAGACGCTCGCGCTGGCTGATCATCGCCTTCAGCCTGGCCAGAGCACCGTAGTAATTGTCCTTCTGGATAGGGTGCCAGCTTTCGGTTCGAACCAAAGGATCAAGGAAGCTGATGGCGGTGCGGGCCCCTTCGGCCCAGGGATCGTTTAGGGGTAGGTTATCTTTCGACTTGCCCTCGCGCTCAGCAAGATACTTCGCCGTCTGTGCCCAGACCCGCAGGGCCGCTAAATCCATCTCGGGCGTGAAACTGAGGGCATGGTCCAGAATGGACCGGCTGCTTACGCCCTCGGCTCCGACGTGGTGGCCATCTGATGGCCAGAGAAGGATTAGATCACTCGGTTCGGTCATTACCGGGGACACAGCCCTTATCCAGGCTGGATTCATCGTAGTTCCCTCCACTGCGCGAGCAAGACGTTCAAGCTAGGCAACATGGCGAGGAAGACTTGTTCCCTCTCGGAACCATGTATGCAGAGCATCGCGGAGAGAGATTGTCCCAATCGAGCAATCCGGCAGATTGTTTTACGAAACTTAGAGGGTCGCGCCGGCGCCTGCGTTTCATATAATTAATAAAACATGGAAAAGGCGGGCCAGAGCTGGGTTAAATTGTCTTTATTATCGCTCGCGCGCATCCATAGGCTTCCGATCGGAAACATCGGCATACCCAAAATGAGCAGCGCCTTTTCCTCCGCGCGGCAGACGCGATCATTCTAGGCAAATAGCAAGGAAAAGAAGATCGCGTACGCGCACGTTGCCGGGGTGAATCTTGGCGGATGCTCGTCCCGAAATTATGATCATGGCCTTGCCCATGCCGCTCTCGCCATAGATGGCGATAGCGGCATACAGGAGGCGGACAATCTCGCGTTAGTCCGAGACCACGTCGCCGCCGGCTTCGATGATATCGTCGTTGCTCATGCCGCGACGCCAGTGCGCAAATGCGACCTGCCGGTCTTTGGGCAACTTGACGGTATCGCGCAGGAAATGCCGGATGGAACGGAAGGCAGCATATTCGCAGCCGCACCAAAAGAACGTTCCGTTGAAGTCTTCAGGCCATTCCAGCGATCGAACGGCATTTTCCAACAGATCGGCCGTGCCGCGCCGAGCCCCATTGCGATGCAGCCAGCGAATTTCCACGCCCGAAGGAGCTACGATTTTTTGTTCTTCCGCAGCATCCGCAATTTCGATGAGCGCGATGCCACGCGCCGAAGGTGGAAGCTCCTCGACAATGCGAGCGATGCCAGGCAGCCCGGTTTCATCGCCGACTAGAACATTCCAATCTGCAGGCTTTGATCCATGCCCGCCAGGCCCGAGCATGCCAACCATCCTTCCAGGTGCTGCTTCTCGGATCCAGCGCACACCTGCGCCGTCGGCTCCATGAAGATAGAAATCGATGTCGATCGTCTTGCTGTCCGGATTGATGCGACGGATGGTGTAGATGCGGGAGGCTAGCTGCTGGCCGCCCTTGGGCCAGACGATGCGGCCATCATCGCCGAGCTTCGGCCATTGCGGATCAATGACGTCGCGCGGCTGAAACAGCAACCGGCAATGAATCTGATCCGCAACGTCGTAGAGCGCGAGATCGTCACCCTTGAACCTGACGCGACGCATGTGCGGCGTCAGGTCGACCACACCGTGGACGGTTAAGACGCGCAGATCGGTCGGCGCCGTATCGCCAGCCTTATCGCCCGACCAGACGATCCGCGGGTTTTCTGCGCGTGCGACGAAATCAATGAGGTTCGTCAAGACATGCTTGATGCGATTGAGGGAGGAGCCGTCCTCCGCTTCGACGGAAAGGCCAAGCTTTTCGGCTCCTGGCGTGAGCCTCGCCGTTCCAAAGGGAGCAGTCACGACATATCCGCCGTCCCTCGGCTCGACGCGCATATCATGGTCGCCAAGAAGCGTGACGATCTTTTCGAGGTATAGGTTCAATTTCGGGAAAGCAATCGTGGCATGCGCGTTGAGAGCGGCCATACTGGGCTTGCTCCTTCTCAAGGTTTAGGTTCGGGATCGAGGCTGATCCACAGCGGTCCTGGGATCGGCTTCGGCAAGAAGCGGCGATTGATCTCACCGAGTGTGGCCGTAGGATCGAGCTCTTGGCATCGTTGCGGGTGGAGCCATTTGGCGGCGACTTCGAGAAAAAGGACGTTCAGCGGCGGCGTCGTGATCAAACCAGTCCAGATCCCGTGCACACGTTCTTTTTTGACGGCTTCGATGAGTTGGAAGCCAGTTCTTTGGGTTAATCGTCGGAGCCCGTTGCGTGCTTCGATCTCCGAAAGCCCGGGGCCAATCCCCGGACGGGTTGCACTGGCAAAGCCGCCGCCTGTGGCGATGTAGACCTCGGCGCCTTCGGCAAGGACTTGTTCGAGCTGGATCTTTGCGGCCCAAGGGGTCGATACGGCATCGAGTGGTCGGCCTCCGGCCGCGGTCAGCAGCGTTCCCCAGATGCTTGTGCCGACAGCCCAGCAGCAATCGTCATAGAGTGAACCGACCTCGAAATAGGTTTTTCGCGGGGCCACACCGTCAAGCAGGCGTCGGACGTGTTCAGCGTGCTGTTGATGGAAGGCGAGAAATGCCTCTGCCTCGTTGCGGCGATCGAGTATCGCGCCCCACATGCGCATGAGCGGCGCCATCTCGTCGAGCGGAGAGATCGTCCGGCGATTGTCGAAGCTGTTGCTGAAAACGACCGAAATGCCGGCATCCTTCAGTCGTTGCGCCAGGAGCCCGGCTCCGTCGCCCGGTTCCATATAGCTTGTCGCGACAACGAGATCCGGTGCGAGGGACAACAGCCCCTCGAACGATACCGTGTCGGGAGACTGCTTGCCGACAAGGGGGATCTCGCCACCGTCCTGATAGTCTTGCCGCACGCGGTCGCTGTCGATCCGTTCGGTTGCGGCCCAGCCGACGACCAGGCGCCAAGGCTCTGGATGCAGCATCGCCATGGTGAGAATGTCTCGTGCTTCGAGCAGCACGATCCGTTTGGGCGGGCCTGGCAGCGTGACCGTGCGGCCCAGCATGTCAGTCACATCAAACGCAGCAGCATTGGCTCGCCCTGCGGTACCTAACGCGCTCGCGGCTGCCAGCGTCAGGAACGCCCGTCGATCAAGTTCCATGACGGGTCACCACCGATAACGCAGGCCGGCAAGTACCGTGCGCCCATTCCCAACCTGGCAATAGAATCCCGTGCTGCAGCCCGAATAGTATTCCTTGTCGAGGAGATTGGTGACGTTGAGAGTTGCTTCCGCACCCTTCCAGGCCGCATTGGCGGCGCCGAGATCGTAGCGAATGGCTGCGTCAATCAGAGTATAGCCCGGAGCTCGAACCTTGTTGGCGTCGTCGGCGTAGCTGGCGCCGACGAAACGTACACCTCCGCCAAGCGTCAACCCGTTCAGCGCTCCCGCATCGAACTTGTAGTTCGCCCAGAGCGAGCCGAAATAGTCCGGAATGCCTTGCGGCCGATTGCCGACGACGGAGGGCGAAATATTAGATGCGGCGATTTCCGTATTGAGCAGAGTGAGCGCCCCGATCAGCTCCAGATTCGGCGTCACGTTGCCCCGTGCTTCAAACTCGAGACCTCGCGAACGGATTTCGCCCTGCTGAATGTTGAAGCCTAGAACAGGACCGGGCGTCAGCACGTTGTTCTGGGTGATGTCGAAAGCCGAGACGGTGAAGAGCGCATCCATGAAGTCGGGTTTATACTTGACCCCGACTTCGAACTGGCTGGCCTCTGTCGGAACGAAGGATTTGCCCGAAGCGTCGACGCCGATCACCGGCTCGAAGGACGTCGAATAGCTCACATAGGGCGCGATGCCATTGTCGAACTGGTAGAGCAGACCAGTACGGTAGCTGGCCGCCCGTTCGCTTTGGGTCTGGGTCGTGTTTTTCAGGCGATTGCGCGATTCCTCATCCGCCCAATCGTGACGAACCCCGAGCAAGGCATGGAAGTTACCGAATGAAATCTGATCCTGAAGATACACGCCGAGTTGCTGCATCTTCTGCTCGCTGTCCGTGTAGGTCGCGAAGGGACCAACGGGAAAGCCGTAGCGTGGATTGGTTACGTCCAAGGGCTGCGCGGCGCCCAGGTCGAACTTGAAATCGCTGGTGGTGCGCCGGAAGTCGATACCCGCCAGCACGGTATGAGTTACGGGACCTGTGCTGAAATCCAGCTGGACATTGTTGTCCGTCGTCAGCCCGTAGGCACGCTCCACGGCGTGCGCCGCGTGTCGCGGAATGAGACCATTGCCGGTCAAAGGCCCTGCCATCTGAAGCACGCGGAAGTCGGAATCGAGGCCGCCATATCGTAGCCGCGAGCCAATCTTCACGGTGTCGTTGAAGCGGTGCTCGAAAATGTAGCCCACTCCGAACTGCTCGCGTTCGTAGCCGTCATAGTTCGGATCGGTCAAACATCACATTGAAGGATGATTGAGCCGGCCGCCTACCTCGCGCGACTAGGGTAGTGGGACGAGAGGGCGCTAGCCAGGACCACGACGGTCGGCCGGAGGGATTCCGCCTTGTCGGTCGACCAGCGCTGGGGTGTCACGACGATATTGACGGCCGCTGTGACCTCACCGGTCGCATCGAAGACCGGCGCCGCGACCGTGATGTCGCCATCGAAGTTCTCGTTGATGACTAACACGGAACCTGAACTGCGGATCTGGTCGAGGCGGGCATGCAGCGCTTCGGCATCCATGATCGTGTTACTGGCCCGGCGGACGAAGTTGACCTGGCTGACGAGCGCTCGCCTCCGCTCATCGGGCAGGTAGGCGACGATGGACTGCCCCAGCCCGGATACGTGCCAGGGGAAGCTTGAGCCGAGGCCGACATTGGGGCTGACCACTTCGCGGCTTGGAATGCGGGCGACGAGGATAATCTCTTCGTCGTCCAGCACGCCGAGATTCACCGTCTCGCCGAGCTCCTTGTTGCAGTTCAGCATGTAGGGCGTCGCGCGCTCGATCAGCGGGTTGCCGCGCAGGAAGCTCGAGCCCAGATGCAGCATCCGGGCAGTCAGGCTGTAGCGTCTGGTGATCGGATCCTTCAGCAGATAGCCCATGGCGACGAGGGTCGAGAGGAAGCGCTGGGCCGCGGTCTTCTCGATTCCGGTGCGCTCGACGAGCTGCGTCAGGCCGAGCGTCTGCTCGCCCTGATCGAACGCCGCCAGAATCAGCAGGCCCCTTTCCAGCGAGATGCTGAAGAGTTTCGGGCGAGTCTCAGTCATCTGCTCCTGCCTTCCGGTTTCGCACATCGCTGCTGCCGGGAGCGCGGCATCGCGCTTCTCCCGCTGGCCGCAGTCACCTTCTTCCGACGAACAGCCCGCAGCACGCCCCGGTGAATCTCGTCACAGGTTCGAAGCGGATTGACAACCTCCATCGTCAGCGCAACAGTCTATCATCTTTCACACTTAAGTATCAATTATCGCAACATGAGCCAGAACCCCAGTCATCGTCACGCCCCGGAAGGCGACCTTGTCCTCACCGCATTCGAAGGGGTCGTCGGTGCCGCCAACCTGCTGGCCACAGTGGGGGACATGGCGCGCTACCTCGTCGATGCCCGCGGCCGCTATCGGGGAGCTGCGCTGTGCGTGGTCCGCCCGGCCAATACGGCCGAGGTCGCCGCCACCGTCGCGATCTGCGCGCGCGCCGGGATCGCAATCGTACCGCAGGGCGGAAACACCGGGATGTGCGGTGGCGCGACGCCGGGCGCGCAGGGGCGCTCGGTCGTGATCAGCCTCGAGCGGATGCGCAGCATCCGCGAAGTCGACCCGGCCAACAGCACGATAACGGTCGATGCCGGCTGCCCGCTCGCGGCGGTGCAGGAGGCGGCAAGCGAGATCGGCAAGCTCTTCCCGCTCTCGCTCGGCAGCGAGGGCACCTGCCAGATCGGCGGCAACATCGCGACCAATGCCGGCGGCACGGCCGTGCTGCGCTACGGGCCGATGCGCGACCTGGTCATGGGCATCGAGGCGGTGCTGCCGGACGGCCGGATCTGGAACGGCCTGCGCGGCTTGCGCAAGGACAATACCGGCTACGATCTGAAGCACCTCTTCATCGGATCAGAGGGAACGCTCGGCATCGTCACCGGCGCGGTGCTCAAGCTGTTCTCGCAACCGGCAGCGAGCGCGGTCGCTCTGGTCGCGCTCCCGGATGTCGGCGCGGCGCTCGCCCTGCTGGAGCGCATTCGCTGCGAATTCGGCGAACGCGTCACCACCTTCGAGGTCATGTCGGACAGCGAGTACCAGCTCGTCCTGGCCCTGCGCACCGAGCTGCGCAGCCCGCTGGCCGGGCAGGCGCCATGGTACGCGTTCATCGAGCTCACTGATGCGATCGAGGCGCTCGACCTGCGGACGGCGCTGGCCGAAACGCTTGGCGAGGTCATGGAGGCAGGCGGCATCAACGATGCGACGCTGGCCGAGAGCGGCGCGCAGGCGGAGAACATCTGGCACATCCGCCATTCGGTCACCGAGGCCAATCTGAAGGCCGGCGCGGCGGTGTCGCATGACACCTCGGTACCGGTTTCCCGTGTCCCGGAGTTCGTGGCGGGTGTCGAGGACGGCATCAGGACGCGGTTCCCCGACGCGAAGAGCTACTTCGTCGGCCATATCGGCGACGGCAACATCCACGCGATCGCGATCTTCCCGCGCGAGAAATTCTTAGATCCGCAGCGCTTTTCCGAGGTGGCGGGCGAGGTCAACGCGCTTGTCGACGAGGTCACCGTCTCGCTCGGCGGCAGCGTCAGCGCCGAGCACGGCATCGGCCGCAGCAACCGGGCCCGGCTGCAGCGGCACAAGGATCCGATCGAGCTCGAATTCATGCGCCAGATCAAACGCGTCTTCGACCCCGCCGGCCTGATGAACCCGGGCATCCTGCTCTAGCGCCAACCGATCGCCTGCCCAACGATTACCTGCCCGAATTCGCAACAAGGACGCCGAACATGCGGCCCAACATCCTCCTGATCCACCCGACGATCCGTCCCGTAGGCGTCGATATCTTGAAAGCACGGGCCGAGATCACGCTCGCGCCCGATGGCGGCGAGGACACGCTGGTCGAGCAGCTCAACGCCTCCGCCGCCGATGCGATCATCGTGCGGGTGGAAGCCGCGACGCGCCGCATGTTTGCCGAAGCGCCCGCGCTCAAGGTGGTCGGGATGCACGGCGTCGGCACGGACGCGATCGACCTGGAGGCGGCGACGGAGCACGGGATCGTCGTGCTCAACACGCCCTTCGTCAATTTCAAGTCGACCTCCGAGCACGCGCTGGCGCTGCTGATGGCGGTGACCAAGAACATCATGTCCGGCGACCGCGCCGTGCGCGACGGGCGCTTCACGGAGTTCCGCAACAGCCAGCTGCCGATGGAGCTGGAGGGGCGCTCGCTGTTCGTGATCGGCCTCGGGCGGATTGGCTCCGAGATGGCGCGCAAGTGCCAGGCGGCCTTTGGCATGCGCGTCATGAGCTATGACCCGGCCTATGACGAAGCCGCCATGGCGGCGCGCGGCATCGAGCGCGTCTCCTTCGAGCAGGGCCTGGCCGAAGCCGATTTCGTCACGGTGCATGTGCCGCTCAAGGTCGATACGCGCGGCATGATGAACGCGGCCGCCTTCGCGCGGATGAAGCCGGGCAGCGTCTTCGTCAATGCCTCGCGCGGGCCCGTCGTCGTGCAGAGCGCCCTGATCGAAGCGCTGCGCTCGGGCCATCTGCTCGGAGCGGGCCTCGATGTGCTCGATCCCGAGCCGGTGCCGGCGGACGACCCGATCAATGCGGCGCCGAACCTGGTCCTTTCTCCCCATTATGCCGGCGACACCGTCGCTGCCCGGGCGCGCTGCTCCGAGACGATCGCCGGCAGCGTGCTCGAGGCGCTGGCGGGCGGCGAGCTTGCCGGTGTCGTCAATCCGGACGTGCTGACCCGGCCGAACTACCGCCTCGGCAAGGCTCTTTCGCAAGCCGGCAAGTGATTTCGCCGCGCTGCAGCTCGGCCCGCCACGGACACAGATGATGAAGAACTACAGAAATCCGCTCCGCCAGAAGCTCGCCCAAGGCAAGACCGCCTTCGGGCTCTGGGTGACGCTGGCGACGGCGACGATGACGGAGCTGGCGATCGAGGCGGGGCTCGACTGGGTCTGCATCGACATGGAGCATGGTGCGACCGACTATCGCGACATCGTCGAGCACGCTCGAGCGGCGCGTGGCAGCGACCTCGCCGTGCTCGTGCGCGTGCCGTCGATCGCCATCGACTCGATCAAGCGCTGCCTCGACCTCGGAGCGGACGGGATCGTGGTGCCGCTCGTGCGCTCGGCGCGCGATGTCGAGGCGGCGCTGGACTTCGCCCGCTACCCGCTGGCTGGCAAGCGCGGACTTGGCGGCGAGCGGGCTCAACGCTGGGGTCTGCGCGTCGAAGAGTACATCGCGACCGCGAATGACGAGATCATGGTCATTCCGATGATCGAGACCGCCGATGCGGCCGCGGCGATCGACGAGATCTTCGCTGTCCCAGGCCTCGACTTCGCCTTTGTCGGCCCGGGCGACCTGTCCGCCAGTCTCGGGCATATCGGGGCCTGGGAAGGTCCGGGCGTCGCGGAGACGATCGCGCAGATCGTCGCCAGCGCCGGCGCGGCCAACATCACGCTCGGGACCTATGGTGTCGGACCGAACGACATCCGCTCGCGCTGCGAGCAGGGCTTCCGCTTTCTCGCGATCGGCTCCGATGCCGCGATGCTCGCCAACCGGATCGGCAGCGAGCTCTCATCGATCCGCAACCTGATGCCGGCGCTTGGCCGGCAGATTGCCTGAGGTGGCGGCATGACAGACCTCACACTGCAACAGAACGCTGGCACGCCCCCCAAGCTCGTCGTCTCGGGGCTGCACAAGACCTATGGCGCCACGGTGGCGCTGCATCCGACCGATCTCACGCTCCGCTCAGGCGAGTTCATGACGCTGCTCGGCCCCTCCGGCTCGGGCAAGACGACGCTGCTGATGATGGTCGCCGGCCTGTTGCAGGCCGATGGCGGCGAGCTCTCGATCGATGGCCACAAGGCGACCTACGCGCCGCCGTGGGAGCGCGGCATCGGCATGGTCTTCCAGAACTATGCCCTGTTCCCGCACCTCACCGTGTTCGAGAACATCGCCTTTCCGCTGCGGATGCGGCGCATGCCGGAGGCCGAGATCCGGCGCGAAGTCGCTCGCGTCCTCGAGATCGTGCAACTGCCGCATACGGCGCAGCGCCAGCCGCGGGCGCTCTCGGGCGGCCAACAGCAGCGCATCGCGCTCGCCCGCTGCTTCGTCTTCAAGCCGAGCTTCATCCTGATGGACGAGCCGCTTGGCGCGCTCGACAAGAAGCTGCGCGACCAGCTGCAGCTCGAGATTAAGCATCTGCACAAATCGCTCGGCATCACGATCCTGTACGTCACGCACGACCAGGAGGAAGCGCTGACGATGTCGGACCGCATCTGCCTGATGAACGGCGGACGCATCGAGCAGCTGGGCACGCCGGCTGAGCTGTATTTCGAGCCGGCCACGGTCTTCGCCGCGGACTTCCTGGGGGAATCGAACTTCCTCGAAGGCAAGGTTCGCTCGAATTCGCCGGACGGCCTCGTAATCGATGCCGTCGGCGGCGCGATCAGCGGTGCCGGGAACTTCGCGGCGGGCTCGGCGGTCAAGGTCATGGTGCGGCCCGAAAGCGTCCGCGCGGCGCTGAAACCGGTCGAGGGCTGGAACGCCGTGCCCGGCACGGTGCGGGAAACGATCTTCGTGGGCGGCGTCACCCGCCACTATATCGAGCTCGCCGAGGGCGGCACCGTCGTCGCGCTCGAGCTGACAGACCGCAGGACGCAGCCGGCCGATCCCGGCCGCGAGGTCTTCGCGACCTGGCCGGTTTCGGCGACGGTCGTGCTGGCTGCAGAGAAGGGCAAGATGCCATGAGCCTCGCCGCTTCCTCGCGGGGCGCCGGCCGGCCGAGCCCGCTGCGGCAGTTCACTGGGCGCTGGGGCAAGCTGGCTCCGGTGCTGTTCTTCCTGCTGCTGCTGATCCTCTATCCCGTCGGCAAGCTGCTCTCGCTGAGCTTCCAGGGGCCCGGCGGCGTCTTCAGCCTGCAGGCCTATGAGCGCCTGTTCGCCTCGTCCGTCTACGTCCAGGTCATGGTCGTGACGCTCAAAATCTCGTTCTGGACGACGCTGGCGACGGTAGTGATCAGCTATCCGGTGGCACGCGCCATCGCGCGTCTGCCCGGCGCGACCCGCAACCGCTTGATGTTCTGGGTCCAGCTCTCGTTCTGGTGCAGTTTCCTGATCCGTACCTTCGGCTGGATGGTGCTGCTGAACCGCAACGGCTTCATCAGCCAGACCCTGCAGTACCTGCAGATCGTCGACGGGCCGATCGACCTTCTCTATTCGGCGCCCAGCGTCATCGTCGGCATGACCCATGCCATGGTTCCGCTCTGCATCCTGACCATGGTGCCGGTGATGGAGGGAATCGACGAGAACCTCTCCAAGGCCGGGATGACGCTCGGCGGCCGCCCGGGCAGCGTGTTCTGGCGAGTCTATTTCCCGCTTTCGCTGCCGGGCGTGACGGCAGGAGCCCTGCTCGTCTTCATCACCTCGCTCGGCTTCTTCATCGTGCCGGCCTTCCTCGGCTCGCGCCACGAGACGATGATCACGCAGCTGATCATCGAGCAGGTGCAAGATTATCTGAACTGGGGTTTCGCCGGCGCGCTTTCTCTGCTGCTGCTCGTCGCCGCACTGGTCATCTTCACGATCTATGACCGGCTGCTCGGCATCTCGACGCTGACCGGCAGCAGCGATCGCGGCGTGAAGGCAGGGGCAGGCCCCGGCTGGGCTGGCCTGATCGGCCTCAAGATCTGTGCCGGGCTCGGCCATGTCTCGGATATGCTGTTCAGCGCCATTGACCGCATCTTCGGCAATCGCGGGGCCGGGAAGCCGCGTCGCAGCGGAGCGGGGTTGGAATGGGCCGTCGTGCTCGCGATCCTGGCCTTCCTGATCCTGCCGGCCCTGATCATGGTGCCGGTCTCCTTCACCGCTGGCTCGCGCATCAACTGGCCGCCCGAGGGGTTCAGCCTGCGCTGGTACCAGGGGTTGCTGGATTCGCCGGTCTGGCTGCAGGCCGCGACCCGTTCGGTGATCGTCGCGCTGGGCGCCGCCACGCTGGCGATGCTGATCGGCACGCCGGCAGCCTTCGCGATCGCGCGCCAGAAGCTGCCCGGGCGTACCCTGATCCTGGCGCTGGTGCTCTCGCCGCTGATCATCCCGCGCATGGTGATCGCGGTCGCGCTGTTCTACTTCTACGCGCAGATCGGCCTGGTCGGCAGCTATGCGGGCCTGATCGTCGGCCACGCCGTGCTGGCGATCCCCTATGTCGTGATCACCGTCATGGCGGTGCTGAAGTCCTACGACACCCGCTACGATCAGGCGGCCTGGAATCTCGGGGCGCGGCCGACCCAGACGCTGCGCTTCATCACGCTGCCGCTGATCAAGGGCGGGCTGATCTCGGCCTTCCTGTTCGCGCTGATCACTTCCTTCGACGAGCTCACCATCGCGCTGTTCGTGACCGGCGGGCTGACCACAACCCTGCCCAAGCAGATGTGGGACGACGCGATCAACGTCGCGACACCGATCCTCGCGGCGGCGTCGACGCTGCTTCTCGTCTTCGTCGCGGTGATCACCCTGCTGATCCACCGCCTGCAGACCAAAGAGCAAAAATGAATCGAGCAACACTCGATCCCTGAACATCGACCACTCGCCAGAAGAACAGGACATTGGGGATATCATCATGAGCGATACCAGGAAGTCGGCCATCTCCCGCAGAACGCTGCTGATCGGCGCCGGCGCCGTCGCGGCTCCGAGCATCTGGACCAGCGCCCACGCTCAGACCAAGCGGCTCATTGTCCGCACGCCGGGTGGCCCCACCGCGGAGGCGATGAAGAAGGCCTATTACGAGCCCTTCCAGGCCGCGACCGGCATCGAGATCGTGCCTGCGACCTCGAACAACGAGCCGGTCAGCCAGATCAAGGCCATCGTCGAGTCGAAGTCCAAGACCTGGGACATGGCGGCCTCGCTTTCGCGCGCCTCCATTCGCCAGCTGCTCAAGGATGGCGACTTCCTGATGAAGCACGGGCTCGACAACGAGGCGGTGGTGAAGGAGATCCCGGCTGGCTTCCGCAACGAATACGCGATCGGCCACGGCGTCTACGCGACGCCGCTGACCTACCGGAAGGACAAGTTCAAGGAGCCGCCGAAGAACTGGAAGGACTTCTTCGACGTGAAGGCGTTCCCGGGCCGCCGCGCCATGCGCAAGAACCCGGTCGAGACGCTCGAGATCGCTCTCTTCGCCGACGGCGTCGCGCCGAAGGATATCTATCCGCTCGACCTCGACTGCGCCTTCAAGTCGCTCGACCGCATCAAGCCGCATGTCGCCCATTGGTGGACCAGCCCGGTCCAGGCCATTCAGCTGATCACCAATGGCGAGGTCGACATGGTGCCGGTCTGGTCGAATTTCCCCACGGCTGCCGCCGAGCAGGGGGCGCCGCTCTCGCTCGCCTGGGAGAACAATATCTGGGGCACGGACATGTTCACGATCCTCAAGGGGACCGAGAATTTCGAGACATGCCGGCAATTCATCCTGTTCTGCCTGCAGGGCGAACGTCAGGCCGGCGTCGGTCGCCAGGTGGCGATCGCGCCGACAAATCCGAACGCTTTCAAGTTCATCACCCCAGAGCGCGCCACCGTTCTCGCAACCAACCCCGCCTATCAGGCGACCGGAATCGAGATCAACGACGAGTTCTGGGCGGCCAATCGCGACGCGATCGCCGACCGCTTCAACAAGTGGCTGCTGAGCTAATTCACTCCGCCCGCGGCCTCTCGCGCCGCGGGCTCCTTCCTACCGGGACGATGGATATGGCTGAAGACAAGCTGATGGCGACGATTGCGACGCCGGTGCTTTCAAACGCGGTGGAGCGCCTCGAAGGCCCCTGGTCGCCAGGGGCTCATGCCCTGCGCGGCATGGCGCCTTTGCGGCGCGGCGATGCGGTAAGGGGCCCGGCCTACACCATCCGGTTGCGGCGCGCTGCGAAGCCGGCCGCAGCAAACGTCGAGGTGCTGTTGAGGGCCTATGATGATGCGCCAGCCGGCTCCGTCGTAGTCGTCGAAGTCGTCGACGATGTCGGCGGCGCGGTCCTCGGCGACATCATCGCCCACCGGCTCAAAGCCATCCGTGTTGCCGGCGTCGTCGTGGCCGGCCCAGTGCGTGACCTTATCGGCCTCGAGGAGTTCGGCCCGCCGATCTGGTACGCGCAGGCGACAATGCTCGGGCTTGAAATGGCCGAGACCGCGACCGAGGCGCAGGTCGAGCTCTCGGTCGGCGGCACGCGCGTCGCGCCGGGCGATCTCGTCTTCGCCGATATCGACGGAGCCTTCGTCGTACCGAAGGCAACTATGGGGGCGCTCGCGCCGATCGCCGCCGGCGTCATCGCACGTGAAGAGCAATGGCATCGCAGCCTCGCCGCCGGCCGATCCCTCCTCGAAACCCTACGTACGCCCGCGAGCTGAACAGGCGGTCCCACGACCGCTTCATTTTCACCCACAAATAGAGACAGGAACCATGTCGAGCGAGAAGAATGCAGCTGCGGCGGCGTCCGCAGAGATCGGTACCGCCGTCTTCTGGGATGCGGCCGAGAAGATTCACGGGCCGTGGACGCTGGCTCACCGCACCGTAGAAAGCGTGCGCGCGCTGCGTCCGGACGATCATGCGATCGGCCCAGCCTATACGATCCGGCTGCGCCGGGCGAGCGACAGCTGGACCAGCAACCGCGAGGATTTCCTGCGGGCCTATGACGAGGCGCCGGAGGGTGCCGTGGTCGTGGTCGAGGTGCAGACCGATATCGGCGGTTGCGCGATGGGCGATCTGGTCGCCCATCGCCTGAGCCAGTGCAAGGTCGCCGGCGTGATCATCAACGGCGCCATCCGCGATCTCGTCGGGCTGAAGCAGATCGCCCCGCCGACCTGGTATCGAGAGATCACCATGGCCGGTCCGATCTCGCGCGAGATCACCGTCGAGGTCGGGGTCGACGTCACCGTCGGTGGCGCGGTGATCCGCTCGGGCGACCTGGTCTGCGCCGATGTCGACGGCGTCTTCGTCACCCCCAAGAACGAAGCCGCGAAGATCCAGGAGAAGGCCCGCGAGATCGTCGCCAAGGAGGCGGTCATCAATGCCCGTCTCGCCGCCGGGGAAGATCTCCGGACGATCCTGCTCGGCCAGGCCGAACCGGCGCACTGATCGGGTCGCAGCACAGTGGCGGCGCCGGCGGGTGCCGCCGCTTCGGGGCCTGCCGAGCCCCGGCCGAAGCAAGGATCTCAGCCCCCATGCCTTCCCGTATCCTGAACACCGACGAGATGCGCCTGGCGGCGCGGGGCGTCCTGCCACGCGGCATGTTCGAGTTCATCGACCGGGGCACGGAGGGCGAGCTTGCGCTGCCAGCTGCGCGGGCGGCGCTCGACGCGGTGAAGTTCCGCCCGAACGTGCTGGTCGACGTCAGCCGGCGCGACCAGAGCGTGGAACTGTTCGGCTCAAGGCTACCGCTGCCGATCATTGCGGCCCCGACCGGCCTCGCCGGATTGATGTGGTATCGCGGCGAGATCGAACTGGCACGGGCGGCGGCCCGGGCCGGCATCCCGTTCTGCGTCTCCACGCAGTCGATTACCTCGATCGGCGACATCGCCGCCGGCGCCGGCGGGAACCTCTGGTTCCAGCTCTACATTCTCAACGACAGGGCGATCACCGAGACCTTCGTCGATGCCGCGCGGGAGGCCGGTTCCGACACGCTGATCCTGACCGTGGACACGAGCGTTTCGCCCAAGCGCGAGTACAACATCCATAACGGCTTCGGCATTCCGATGGCGCCGAACTGGCGCGCCGCGCTCGATTTCGCCCGGCATCCGCGCTGGTGCCTGAACGTGATGGGGCGCTATCTCGCCGGCCCCGGCATGCCGAGCTACGCGCATTACCCGGAAGCCTTTCGCCGCAAGATCACTCGGGCGCCGCTCGGCGACGCCCTGCGTCTCGCCGACGATGTCACCTGGGCCGAGATCGCCGCCTTGCGACGGCGCTGGCCAGGGCGGTTCGTCATAAAGGGTATTCTGCGCAGCGATGATGCGCAGCGGGCGCTGGATTGCGGAGCGGACGGCATCGTCGTCTCCAATCATGGCGGCCGCAATCTGGACTCCGCCATAGCGCCGGCCCGCGCCCTACCAGAGATCGCAGAACGCCTCGGTGATCGACTTGTCATCCTCGCGGATGGCGGCGTCCGGCGCGGCAGCGACATCGTCAAGCTGCTCGCCCTCGGCGCCCGGGCGGTCCTCGTCGGGCGCTCGCTGCTCTACGGCGTCGCCATGGGCGGTTGCGACGGCGCGAGCCGCGTGATCGAGATCCTGCGCGACGAGGTCGACCGCACGATGGCTTTCATGGGCTGTTCCTCGCTCACCGCGCTGGGCGATGATGCGCTTGCAAGAGAGTCGTAGCGTCTCTCTCCAGAAAGCAGACTTTGCAAAGGTAAGCTATGGGCCAACCATCCCCATCCCTTGTCAGGGTGAAATGCGCCAGAACAACCGGACACTAAGACTTTGCCTAAGAGCGGACTTTTGGCCTGCTGCCGGTTTCGTGGACACCGAGATTGGGTGTTTCATGAAACCGGAGGTGGGTTATGCGGCGACGACAGTTTGGGCGTGAGTTCAAGATCGAGGCGGTTCGCCTGATCAAGGATCGCGGAGTGAGTGTGGCGCAGGCGTCTCGGGATTTGGATGTCCATGAGAACCGGTTGCGCAAATGGGTGAAGCTCTTCTCGGCCGATCCTGCGCAGGCTTTTCCGGGCCATGGTCAGATGAAGCCGGAGCAGCTTGAGATCGAGAAGCTGCGGCGCGAGGTGGCCAAGCTCAAGGCGGAGCGCGACATCCTAAAAAAGGCCGCGGCCTACTTCGCGAAGGACGTGACATGAGGTTCACGTTCATTGCGAAGCACCGGGGGATCTGGCCGGTGGCATGGCTTTGCGAAGCGCTGGATGTGTCGCGCTCGGGCTTCCATGCCTGGCTCAACCGATCGCCGAGCAGGCGTGCACGCGACGACGAGGAGATCGGCAACAGGGTCCAGGCAAGCTTCCTTGGTTCGGATCGGACCTATGGTGCCAGGCGCGTCTGGCGGGACGTGCTGGCGGAAGGCATCGATTGCGGCCTGCATCGCATCGAGCGGCTGATGCGTGCCCAGGCTTTGCGTGCCAGGCCGCGTCGGCGCAGCCTGCCCAGGGATGAGGGCCAGCGATCGGCCATCGCGCCGAATGCGCTCGGCCGGGAGTTTCATGCCGAGCGTCCGAACCAGCGCTGGATCGCCGATTTCACCTATATCTGGACCGCAGAGGGTTGGCTTTACGTTGCAGCCGTCATCGATCTCTTCTCCCGCCGGGTGGTGGGCTGGTCGATGAAGCCCGACATGACCGCCGGGCTCGTGACCGATGCGCTGATGATGGCGATCTGGCGCCGGGGAAGGCCTGATGCCCTGCTGCACCATTCGGACCAGGGCAGCCAAGGCGAGCAGTTCCAGAAGCTCATGGCCGACAACGGCGTCACCTGCTCGATGAGCCGCTCTGGCAATGTCTGGGACAATGCCGCGATGGAGAGCTTCTTCTCGTCGCTGAAGACCGAGCGGATCAGAGGCAAGGTTTACCGGACACGCGACGATGCTCGCGCCGACGTGTTCGATTACATCGAGCGCTTCTACAACGCCGTTCGCAGGCACTCGACCATCGGCTACATCAGCCCGGTCGAGTTCGAAAAGAAGGTGGGATTAGCCTAACCACATGTCCACAGAACCGGCAGCAGGCCAGACAGCCCCCAGGACCACACCGCTTCCATCCCCTTCCGACCTTCAGGCGTGCCTTCGCATGCCAGCTCGGGTCTGGATGTTGTTTGGCCGCCCTCCGGCAGCCCTTGAATGGTAGTCCAGCGCCTTCGCGCGTAAGGGCTTGGAGACGGGGGTTGGCCTTGAAATTGGGGCAGAGAAATTCCCGTGTCTGAGGCTTGATGACGAGGCTGCGGGATAAGCACCTTCCTGAGCCAAAGAGTCTACCGTGACCCCTTCCGCGTGCTGCCCACGAGCGAGTTTTGATGCCTCATCGGTCGCCCCACGCGGCAGCTTATCCGGCAAGTTGGGCTGCGAACCAACCTCAACTACGCTGCCTCCGTCTGGAGCCAGAGCTATCGCTTAAAGCATTAGCGATATGCGCCTAACCAATCTAACCGGACCCAAACGCAACATCCGTGGCGGCAAGAGGTCAATAACGGCGTTCATCCACGGGCGCGCTTTCCAGAATCGTCGATACAAACCGACTTCGGCATTTCCTTCCGGCGCCACCAATAACGCGAACCTTTGGCCCGTAGCCGACATCTGGAACGTCCGCTTCCGGGTGTTCAGTTGGCCAGGTGATGGAGGCGCAGCTTAAATCAAGCACTTCCAGCGAGGCTGTCCGCACGCTCGTGATGAGCCGGATTGAGGATCAGCGCATGTCGGGTGGGCGATAGGCGTTCAGATCGGACGCCCAGCCTGTCGCCGCATGCTGATATTGGCCCTAGGTACAATAGAGGCGCCTGACGATTGGCTTTTAGGTCTCGGGCTATCGTAGCCGCCATCGTTGGACGTGTGCGGCAAGAGCCGCTTCGCCTGCTCAACGGCCTGCCCCCAGTTCTGCAAATGGAGACGTTGCATGACGATCTGTCGACGCGGATGGCTCGGCTTTTGCGCGAGCGTGGCAATTTCGGCGGAGATGACCATTCCCGTCCTTGCGCAGCAGCAGCCCCCAGCCCCGGCCCAAAAGCCGAACATCATCATGATCATATCGGATGATACGGGCTACGGGGATCTCGGCCCCTATGGCGGCGGCGCCGGCCGAGGCATGCCGACCCCCAACATCGACAAGCTGGCGGCGGAAGGGATGACATTCTTCTCCTTCTATGCGCAGCCGAGTTGCACACCGGGGCGCGCTGCCATGCAGACGGGCCGGATGCCTAACCGAAGCGGCATGACCACTGTGGCCTTCCAGGGCCAGGGCGGCGGCCTGCCGGCAGCCGAGTGGACTCTCGGTTCAGTGCTGAAGACCGGCGGTTACAAGACGTTCTTCACTGGCAAATGGCATCTCGGCGAGGCCGACTACGCGCTGCCCAATGCACAGGGCTATGACGAGATGAAGTATTGCGGCCTGTATCATCTCAATGCTTACACTTACGCAGATCCGACCTGGTTCCCGGACATGCCGCCCGAGCTGCGCGAAATGTTCCAGAAGGTGACGAAGGGTGCTCTGTCGGGCAATGCCGGCCAGCCGGTGCGCGAAGAGTTCAAAATCAACGGCCAGTATGTCGACACGCCGATCATTAATGGCCGCGAAGGCGTCGTGGGCATCCCGTTCTTCGACGGCTATGTGGAAAAAGCTGCGATTGATTATCTCGACAGCAATGCCAACTCGGCTGAGCCGATCTTCATGAGCGTCAACTTCATGAAGGTCCATCAACCCAATATGCCGCACCCCGACTACATCCATAAGTCCCTTTCCAAAAGCAAATACGCGGATTCGGTCGTCGAGCTCGATGCCCGCATCGGCCGTATCATGGATAAGGTCCGTTCTAATCCGAAGCTCGCCGGCAACACATTGGTCTTCTACACCACTGACAATGGCGCCTGGCAGGACGTGTATCCGGATGCGGGCTACACCCCGTTCCGTGGCACCAAGGGCACTCTTCGCGAGGGCGGCAACCGCGTTCCGGCCATCGCCTGGATGCCGGGCAAGATAGCACCCAGCACCAAGAACCATGAGATCCTTGGTGGACTCGATCTGATGGCGACTTTCGCCTCAGTCGGCCGCGTTCCGCTTCCGACACAGGATCGCGCCAACCAGCCCATCATTTTCGACAGCTACGACATGTCCCCCGTGCTGTTTGGAACCGGGCAGTCGCCACGGAAGTCGTGGTTCTATTTTACCGAGAACGAGCTCTCGCCCGGTGCGGTCCGGGTGAACAACTACAAGTTTCTCTTCAATATTCGTGGCGATGATGGAAGCTCCACCGGTGGCCTCGCTGTCGATAGCAATCTCGGCTGGAAAGGCCCGACGAAATATGTCGCCACGGTTCCACAGGTTTTCGACCTCTGGCAGGATCCGCAGGAGCGTTACGACATCTTCATGAACAACTTCACTGAACGCACCTGGATGGGCGTTGTCATGGAGGAAGAGCTAAAGAAGATCATGGCCACTTACGTTAAATATCCTCCGCGCAAGGTTCAAAGCTACGGTTATACCGGGCCAATATTGCTTTCTGACTACGAGCGATTGCAGTCTGTTCGCGAAATTCTTGCGAAAGACGGAGTTAGCATCCCGTTACCAACCGGAAACTAAAAGGCCCTGTCTCTACGACAGCCAACCGGGCCGCATTCCCTTCCAATGCGGCCCGGGATCGCAACAAGCTTTCATCCTGCACAAAAGGAGGCACGATCATGAACGTCGTTCGATCGATGGGCCTGGCGGTCCTCGCCAGCCTTTCCCTGTCAGGTTGCCAGACCTCGCAGTCGAGGCAGGCAGAACTGGCCAGCATCTGCGCCAATCCGGTTAATCGGCAGCCCGGCCAATTCTACTTCAGCGAATGCCAGGCATTCGCTCCGTCCACGAGCACACAGCTGCAAAAAGATTATCGCCTCGGGGCGCCGACAGGTCGCTGATGCGTATGGCTCGCAGTGCGGGCAGGCTTCATCCCTCAACCTGCAAATACGCCACAGCCGCTCGCCGCATCACCACGGGATGTCATGACAGACTTGGACATTGCAGATGGCACGACCGCCGCCCTTGCACATGATGATGTCTCTCGGACCGGAACTGCGCCGTCCGAGATGATCGCTGTGCCAGGCGGGACATTCCTGATGGGGTCCGATCGTCACTATCCGGAGGAGGCGCCGGCACATCTCGTGAGCGTCGACCCGTTCTGGATGGACCGAACGCCCGTGACGAACCGGCAGTTCAAGGAGTTCGTCAAGGCGACCGGTCATGTCACATTTGCGGAAGTCGCGCCCGACCCGAAGAACTATCCCGGCACACCGTCAAGCATGCTCTACGCGGGCTCGCTCGTGTTTTCCCAGCCTACGGGCCCGGTCGACCGACGCGATTTCCGTCACTGGTGGAGCTTGATGATGGGAGCGAACTGGCGACGCCCCTATGGCCCCAGGAGCAACATCAACGCGCTCGACAATCATCCTGTCGTCCATGTGGCCTTCGCCGACGCTCTCGCCTATGCGCGCTGGGCCGGCAAACACCTGCCGACCGAGGCCGAATGGGAGTTTGCCGCGCGAGGCGGGCTGGACGGCGCTGAATACGCCTGGGGTGACGGCCTCACGCCCGACGGGCGCCATTTGGCGAATACCTGGCAAGGCGAGTTTCCGCATCAAAACTTGGCCGAGGATGGCTTCCAACGCACCTCGCCAGTCACAGCGTTTCCGCCAAACGGCTATGGCCTTCGGGACATGATCGGCAATGTCTGGGAATGGACCACGGATTGGTATGCGCCCAAACATCATGCCAATGCCGAGAAGACTTGCTGCATCCCGCAGAACCCGCGAGGCGGCAACGAGGGCGACAGCTACGACCCCGCTTTGCCGGACATCAAAATCGCCCGCAAAGTGATCAAGGGCGGCTCACATCTTTGCGCACCCAATTACTGCCGCCGCTATCGGCCGGCTGCGCGCCATGCGGAACCCGTTGACACTTCGACCAGCCACCTCGGCTTCCGCTGCGTCTGGAGACCTGATCCCAAAGAATAACCCAAGATCCCAAAAGCGGCCGCAAATGCCAACCCACTTCATCCAGTGGAGATCGGAATGACAACCGTTTCATCTGCTCAGCTTCGTCTCAATCGGCGCGTACTACTGTCGTCAATGGCTGCTCTCCCGGTGGTGATTGGCGGACTACACTCCGGCGATGCGCGTGCTCAGGCGGAGCCGCTTCCCTCCTGGAATGAAGGTTCCGCCAAGTCGTCGATTGTCGATTTTGTCACTCGGGTAACTGCTCAAGGCGGGCTGAACCGCTCCGGGTTTGTCGGAGGCTCCAACTCCTGAGAAGGTGGAGCCATGACGAGCAAGACGACGAACAAGTTCTCGCCTGAGGTGCGTGCGCGCGCGGTGCGGATGGTGCTGGACCATGAGGC
>NZ_JAWDID010000050.1:0-37731 GCF_032464875.1 Allobosea rubneri | reverse complement strand
CGACGCCGACACCACCCTCACCCTGAAGGGCATCCAGCTCTCAAGCCTCGCCCAGGACGACTTCCGCTTCGCCTGAGCCCCAGGACACAGCAACGCAAAGGGAAAGGGCGCCGAACGGCGCCCTTTTCGTGTTTCAGGGACTGGCGGATTGGGACCGTTCCTCGCTGCCCGAAAGTCCTGGAATTCCGGGCCGGCGCGATCATGGCAGGTGCCGAGCAGACGTTGCAGGCGCGGATCTGCAGGCTGCCTGCCGGTTTGACACGACCGGGCTGCCGACCATAGCGGATACTGGCGATGACCGTGTTGCAGGCGGTACAGTCGGGCATCATCACCCTGTTCTCAAGCCGAAAGGGCTCTCAGGGCCGATCGGCGCCCCCTCCTGCCAAGGCGAGGCCTTCCCGGGCGCGCGCGCTCGATCCTTGCCGCCAGGCGACCGCGCCGGAGGCGGAGCCGGCATGGGCCATCATCTTTTCGCGTTTGAAAAGAATGCCATATCCGACCGCCTTCAGAGCATTCTTCAGGATTTTACCGAGGCCGGGCTCCGGCAGCCCGTATTTGCGTGCGATGTACCCCTCCGACCAGGCGAGGTGCCAGCGCGCGGTAAAGCGGCGCTGCGGCGATGGCTTGCTGGAGCGGCCGCGGCCATGCCGGGCCTCGGCGCCGTCGACATGGATCAGGGCCTGGCCGGCATCGCGCAGGCGCCGGCAGAGATCGTCATCCTCGTAGAACAGGAAGATCTCGGGATCGAAGCCGCCAAGCGCCAGGAAGACCTCGCGCCGCAGCAGCAGGCAGGCGCCGGACAGGAAGGGCAGGCAGGCATCGCCTTGCGGCAGCACGATTTCGCGGGCCCGGTTGAGATGATCGGGCGAGAGCAGCGAGCGCGGCTGCAGGAAAACCCGGCCGGAGGGCTCGATCAGGCGCGGCGCGAAGGCCGCGGCGTCCGGATAGGCGGCGGCGGCGGCGAGCAGGGCGGCGACCGCGCCCTTGCCGATCTCGAGATCGGGATTGACGATCAGGACGAACGGCGTGTCCGCCGCTCCGGCACCACGATTATTGGCGCGGCCATAGCCCTCGTTGCGTGCGTTGCGCAGCACTTTCGCACCGCAGCGCTCGGCGATGGCGGCCGAACCGTCAGTGCTGGCATTGTCGACGACCAGCGCCCGGACGCCCTCCCCGGCCAGCGCCGCGAGGCAGGCGGGCAGGACCTCGGCACTGTCATAGGCGACGACGATCGCAGTGATGTCGGAAGGCGAGGAAGTCATGCAAGCGCATGTGCGCGGGAAGTCGCGCGCGGGCAAGCGGAAATCAGCGCCGCGCCCTGGCTTGCAGCTCGCGCTGCAGTTCAGCACGCTCGCTCGCCTCGCAACGGCGCGGCGCCTTGTAGGACTTCACCGCATAGCTCGCATTGGCCGCGATGAAACGGGCGCGGTCTTCCCGCGGCAAACCGGCGATGATCCGGCCACGATCGACGCCAACACCGCAGTCATAGGCGCGTGAGACGCGCGAGGCGGTGAATTCCGGCGTGCCGGGGACAGGACCGGCGCCGACGCCGACGCAGCCGGCGAGGCTGCAGGCGGCGAGCGCCGCGAGGCTCGGCTTCAGCGCGGGCATCGGCGTCAGAGCGTTTCGAAGCGGTTGGCGCGGACGGTCTTCATCTGGCCGCGCAACGTGGCCCGCTCCTCGACCGTGCAGGGCTCAGGACGGATGCCCTGGTTGATGGTCTGCGCTTCCGAGATGGTGACATAGGTCGAGCGGGCGCCGGCAATCTGCTCCGGCGTCGCGCCGCGCACCCGCTCCGCCTGCAGGAAGCGGTCGAGCGTGTCGCGGCGCGCATAGCCGGCATTGCAGGCGCTGGCACGCGAGACGATGCCGGCGAGCACCGTGGCACGCGCCGCGCTCGGATTGGAGGGCGTCGAGACGCAGGCCGAGAGGACGGGCAGCAGCGTGAGAGCCGGCGCCAGAAGGCGCACGGCAGGCAAGCTAGGCATGGAGGTCAGCCGTTCTTCTCGGGCAGGTTGAGGCGCAGATGCAGTTCGCGGAGCTGCTTCGGCGTCACGTTGGAGGGCGCCCCCATCAACAGGTCGACGGCCTGCTGGTTCATCGGGAAGAGAGCGACCTCGCGCAGATTGGTCGCACCGGCGAGCAGCATGATGATCCGGTCGATGCCGGCCGCCATGCCGCCATGCGGCGGCGCGCCGTACTGGAAGGCGCGGTACATGCCGCCGAAGCGCTCGACCACCGTCTCCTCGCCATAGCCGGCGATCTCGAAGGCCTTCACCATCGCTTCCGGCTTGTGGTTGCGGATGCCGCCGGAGGCGAGCTCATAGCCGTTGCAGGCAATGTCGTACTGGAAGGCCTTGATGGCGAGCGGATCCTCTTCCTTCAACGCCTTCAGGCCGCCCTGCGGCATCGAGAAGGGGTTGTGCGAGAAATCGACCTTCTTGTCGTCCTCGTTGTACTCGTACATCGGGAAGTCGACGATCCAGGCGAAGGCGAAGGCGTTCTCGTCGATCAGGCCCAGTTCCGAGCCGACCTTGTTGCGGGCCGAACCGGCGAACTTGTAGAACTTGTCCGGGTTGCCGGCGGTGAAGAAGCAGGCATCGCCGCCCTTCAGCCCCATCTGGGCGATGATCGCGGCGACGCGCTCAGGGCCGATGTTGTTGGCGATCGGCCCCTGCCCTTCGCCGTCCTCCTTGACCATCAGATAGCCGAGGCCGGGCTGGCCTTCGCCCTGTGCCCAGGAATTCATGCGGTCGCAGAAGGCGCGGCTGCCGCCGCCCGGCGCGGGAATCGCCCAGACGCGGTTCTTCTCGTCCTCGAGGATGCGGGCGAAGACCTTGAAGCCCGAGCCGCGGAAATGCTCGGAGACGTCCTGCATGACCAGCGGGTTACGCAGGTCGGGCTTGTCGGAGCCGTATTTGGCGATCGCTTCGGCATAGGGGATGCGCGGCCAGTTGTTGGTGACCGACTTGCCGCCGCCGAACTCCTCGAAGACGCCGGCGATGACCGGCTCCATGGTGCGGAAGACGTCTTCCTGCTCGACGAAGCTCATCTCGACGTCGAGCTGGTAGAACTCGCCGGGCAGGCGGTCGGCGCGCGGGTCCTCGTCGCGGAAGCAGGGCGCGATCTGGAAGTAGCGGTCGAAGCCCGCCATCATCAGGAGCTGCTTGTACTGCTGCGGCGCCTGCGGCAGGGCGTAGAAATGGCCGGGATGCAGCCGGCTCGGCACCAGGAAGTCGCGTGCGCCCTCGGGCGACGAGGCCGTCAGGATCGGCGTCTGGAATTCGGAGAAGCCGGACTGCTTCATCTGCGTGCGCAGATAGTCGATCACCTTGCCGCGCAGGATGATGTTGTTGTGCAGCTTCTCGCGACGCAGGTCGAGGAAGCGGTACTTGAGCCGGGTGTCCTCGGGGTATTCGAGATCGCCGAAGACCGGCAGCGGCAGTTCAGCCGACGGGCCGAGCACCTCGATCGCGGTCGCGAAGACCTCGACGGCGCCGGTGGCGAGGTTGGCGTTCTCGGTGCCCGCGAAGCGCGCCTTGACCTTGCCGTCAATGCGCACGACCCATTCCGAGCGCAGCTCCTCGGCGTCGCGGAAGGCCGGAGAATCCGGATCGATGACGACCTGGGTCATGCCGTAATGGTCGCGCAGGTCGATGAAGAGCACGCCACCATGGTCGCGGATGCGGTGGCACCAGCCGGAGAGGCGCACGGTCGAGCCGATGTCGCTCTCACGGAGCGCGCCACAGGTATGGGAACGATAGCGGTGCATGGTCACGGGATCAGGCTTTCCGGGCATTCGGGCGGGCCCGACGGGGCCGCGCGACGGTCTGTGGCGTAAGCACACGCAGGCGGCGAGCTTGTCAAGAAGCGCGGGCCATGGAGCCGTCATGACCGGCATGGTCGAAGCGCGCGGATATTCCTTCCCGCAGGCCGCCCGCACTGCCAAAAAGCAGGGATCGGCCGGTGCTTTCCGCGTGAAAGTGGTTTCCACTTTGGCGGAACATGCCTTAAGAGCCGCCCATGAACCTGATCAGCACTACCGCGGAACTGAGCGAGGCGTGCACGCGCCTGGCGCAGCATCCTTTCGTCACGGTCGACACCGAGTTCCTGCGGGAGACGACATATTATCCGAAGCTCTGCCTGATCCAGCTCGCCTCGCCTGACGAAGCCGTGCTGGTCGACCCGCTGGCGCCCGATCTCAGCCTCGAGCCCTTCCTGGCGCTGATGAGCGACCCCAATGTGGTCAAGGTCTTCCACGCTGCCAGACAGGACCTCGAAATCGTCTGGATGATCGGCAGGCTGATCCCCGCCCCGCTCTTCGACACGCAGGTCGCGGCGATGGTCTGCGGCTACGGCGACTCCGTCGGCTACGAGCAGCTTGCCAACGACCTCGCCAAGGCGCGGATCGACAAGTCCTCGCGCTTCACCGACTGGTCGCGCCGGCCGCTGACCGAGGCGCAGCTCGCCTATGCCGAATCCGATGTGACGCATCTGCGCGACATCTATCTCGCGCTCGCGGCCGACCTCGCCGAGAGCGGCCGCGAGAACTGGGTCGCGGAAGAGATGGCGGTGCTGAACTCGCCGGGCACCTATGAGGTCAAGCCGGAGAACGCCTGGCTGCGGCTGAAGGGCCGCATCCGCAAGCCGAAGGAACTCGCCGCGCTGATCGAACTCGCCGCCTGGCGCGAGCGCGAGGCGCAGCATCGCGACGTTCCGCGCCAGCGCGTGCTCAAGGACGACGCGTTGATGGACATCGTCCAGCGCGCACCACGCTCGGCCGAGGCGCTCGGCGAGCTGCGCTCGGTGCCGAACGGTTTCGAGCGCTCGCGGGCGGGCGCCGAGGTTCTCGCCGCGATCGAACGCGCGCAGGCCCTCGATCCGCAGACGCTGCCGAGACTCGAGCGCGAGCGCGGCCGGCCGGCAAATGGCGCCGTGCTCGACTTGCTCAAGGTCCTGCTCAAGGCGACCGCCGACGCCGAGCGCGTCGCCCCGAAGATCATCGCCTCCAGCGACGATCTCGAAGCCATCGCCTTCGACGATGAGGCAGACGTGCCGGCCCTGCAGGGCTGGCGGCGCGAGGTCTTCGGGGAGAAGGCGCTGGCGCTGAAGAACGGCTCGCTCTCGCTGCGGGTGGTGCGCGGGCGCGTCACCGTCGGCTGATCGCCGGCTCGCTGCCCTGCTCCCGGAGCGCAGCCTTCAGCCGGCGCGCTCCAGCAGCGAAGAATCACCGTAGGAATAGAAGCGGTATTGCTCAGCGATCGCATGGGCATAGGCGCGTTTCATCACCTCGAGTCCGCAGAAGGCGGAGACGAGCATGAACAGCGTCGAACGCGGCAGATGGAAGTTGGTGAGCAGGAGGTCGACCGCCCGGAAGCGATAGCCCGGCGTGATGAAGATCGCGGTGTCGCCCGAGAAGGGCTGAATCACGCCATCCTCGCCGGTCGCGCTTTCGAGAAGGCGCAGCGAGGTCGTTCCGACCGCGACGATGCGCCCGCCCGCGGCGTGCACCGCGTTCAGGGCCGCTGCCGTCTCTGCGCTGACCGTGCCCCACTCGGCATGCATGCGGTGCTCGTCGGTATCGTCGGCCTTGACCGGCAGGAAGGTGCCGGCGCCGACATGGAGCGTGACGAAATGGCGTGAGACGCCGCGCTTCTCCAACGCCGCGAACAGCTCAGGGGTAAAGTGAAGCCCGGCGGTCGGCGCGGCAACGGCGCCCTCTTCACGGGCATAGGTCGTCTGGTAGTCGCGGGCATCGGCAAGATCGGTCGGGCGCTTGCCGGCGATATAGGGCGGCAGCGGCAGCTCGCCGAGCCTGACGATCGCCTCGTCGAGCGCCGCACCTGAAAAGGCGAAGCGCAGCTCGACCTCGCCGCCCTCGCCCTTGCCGGTCACCTCGGCCTGGAGCCGGCCGAGCTCGCAGATATTGCTGGCGCTGTCGTCGCCGAAGAGGATGGTTTCGCCGATCGCGACTTTCTTCGCCGGACGGGCGAAGGCCAGCCAGCGGTCGCTGGCCTCGCGCTTGTGCAGCATGATCTCCACCCGCGCCGAGGCATCACCGCGATGGCGGCGACCATAGAGGCGCGAGGGGATGACGCGGGTGTCGTTGAGGACAAGCGCATCGCCGGGACGCAGCAGCGCGACGAGGTCGCGCACGCCGCGATCCTCGAAGGCGGCATCGGCTCCCGGCCGAACGACGAGCAGGCGGGCCGAATCGCGCGGATTGGCGGGCCGCAGCGCGATCCGCTCCTCCGGCAGGTCGAAGTCGAAGAGACCGACGTCCACGATGCGGCCTGCTCCGGCCCTATGCGGCTCAGGCGTCCGCCATCACCTTCATCGAGACGATCGAATCGGGATCGCGCACCGGCTCGCCGCGCTTGATCTTGTCGACGTTGTCCATGCCTTCCACGACCTCGCCCCAGACCGTGTACTGCTTGTCGAGGAAGCGGGCGTCGTCGAAGACGATGAAGAACTGGCTGTTGGCCGAGTTCGGGTTCTGGGCGCGGGCCATCGAGCAGACGCCGCGGACATGCGGCTCGGCGTTGAACTCGGCCTTCAGGTCAGGATAGCTCGAACCGCCGGTGCCGGTGCCGTGCGGGCAGCCGACCTGGGCCATGAAGCCGTCGATGACGCGGTGGAAGACGATGCCGTCATAGAAGCCCTCGCGCGCGAGCAGCTTCAGGCGCTCGACATGGCCGGGCGCGAGGTCGGGGCGCAGCTTGATGACCACGCGGCCCTTGGTGGTCTCCATGACGAGGGTGTTCTCGGGGTCGAGCGACATCAGACTGCTCTCTGGTTGGACGGCGCGCGGCCGTAGAAGCGGATGGTTATAGGTCGGCCTGCGATACTCCCTCCGAGCCCGGGCGACAACCTCATTGGCGTGCAATCGCGCACGGCGGCTATCAGCGAATTGCTGAAGCGCTCGCGCAGGCCGGGCGAAGCCCGCCGCATCTCCCAGGTAACGCGGGGCTGGCCGAACAGCGTGCCGTCGCGGCGCAGACTGAAGCGGACGGTCGCCGCGGCGGCGGCCGTCGGCCCATCGAGCATCGGCGGCTGCCAGCAGCGCCGCAGCGCCGGCGCGATCTGGTCGAGCCGGTCGAGGGTCTCGGCGCCGAGCGCGGCCGTCTCCGGCGAAACCGTGCCGATGACGCCGCTGCCGGTGCCCGGCGGCTGCGGAGGCACGGCCCGGCGGTAGTCGCCCTCGCCGAATGGGCCGCCGATTCCGGGCATGTAGCGCTGGCCGCTCTGCGGTGGCAGCACCGGGTTCTGATAGCCGGAGGGTGGCGGCAGCACCGGATTCTGGAAGCCGGAGGGCGGCGGGAGGCCGAGATCGCGCGTGTCCTGCGCCAGACCGGGCCTGCTGCCGGCGAAGGCCAGCAGCAGCAGCAGCGCCAGGACGGGCAGGCGCGCGCGCATCGGCGGCTTACTTGGCGTCGGACTGCAGGCGCATGCGGACGATCTTGTCCGGAGCGGTCACTGAGCCATTGTTGGCCGAGCTGCCCTTCTTGATCTTGCGGACGACGTCCATGCCGGAGACGACTTCGCCGAAGAGCGTGTACTGGCCGGTCAGCGAGCCGCAACCCTCGAAGCAGATGAAGAACTGGGAGTTGGCGGAGTCGGGGCTCTGCGAGCGGGCCATGCCGACCGAACCGACCTTGTAGGGCGTCGGCGTGAATTCGGCCGGGATGTTCGGCAGGTCGGAACCGCCGGTGCCATTGCCCTTCGGGTCGCCGGTCTGGGCCATGAAGCCGTCGATGACGCGGTGGAAGACGATGCCGTCATAGAAGCCGCGCTTGGTCAGCGTCTTGATCTGCTCGACATGCTTGGGCGCGAGATCCGGGCGCAGGCGGATGGTGACCTTGCCATCCTTGGTCTCGAGCACGAGCGTGTTCTGCGGATCGGGAGCCTGCGCCTGGGCAAGGGCAATCGAGGCGGAAAAGGCCAGGGCGGCGATGATGGGGCGAAGCATGGAGCGTCTCCTGGCCGCCGGGACGCCCGACGGCTCTACGATACGGCAGGTAGCGGCATCCTTTGACCGGAACAAGGCGCAGGAACGGGCCGCCGAGAAGAATGTTGCACCGCACAAGAGCAAGCTGGAATAATTATGCAAATAATTCGAGCCAAAGCTGCCTAAACGGATGACAGCGCGATCGTGATCGGCTAACTCTCGATTGCTGGGCGCGCCTGACCAAGGTTCGGGCGCCGCGGACCAGGTCTCGGGAGGAACAAACGCCCGCCTAGTATATGAGCCGCGCTTGCTGCAACCGCGCGCCGATACTGCGGTAAAAAACAAACTTCAAAGGCAAGGCTCAGGCCTTGCCTTTTGTTTTTGGCGCTTCCCACTCGCTATTGCCGAACCTTCAGCCTGAGCACGGTCATCACCAGGTCAGCCAAGTTCGAGCAAGGCTGCTGGGCCGTCTTGCGGCTATCCCGGCATGCGCCGATCCCGCTCGTTCAATTCGATCGTAAGCGGTCCTAAAGGTCGACGAACGACCAGAGATACCAGACGCCGACAAAGATGATCGCGGCGATCACGGTCGTCGCCAGCGCCTTTTTCGCCAGCAGCGGCGCCTGCGGCGCACCCGGGTCGGTGCCGTCGCTGACCGCACCGCCTTCCGACTGGCTGCGCACGCCGAATGGCAGCACGGCGAAGAGCACCGTCCACCAGATCACGAAATAGACCGCAATCCCGCCCGTGATGGTCATGTGCGGCTCCCTTCCGCCTCTGCACGCGCCAGCGCGATGCAGGAGAATGCGACCAGCGCCTCCGTCGGAACCCCGAAGCGAGCCGTGTGCCTGGCCGGCAGGCCGCCCGGGAAATGCTTGACGTATTCGGCGTTGCAGGCAGCGTAATCCGCCGGGTCTGTGATCAGCATGGTAACCTGGACGACCCGGTCGAGTCCGCTACCGGCTTCTTCCAGTATCCGCGTGATGTAGGCCAGCGCCTCGCGCACCTGCTGCGCCGGCGTCTCGCCGCGGATGACGCCACGCGCCGGATCGTGTGGTGCCGACTGGCCGGAGACGAAGACGAGACCGCCGGCACGCGTTGCCAGACTGAACGGGCGCGGCGAACCCGCTTCCGGCTCGCCGAAGAACTCGATCGGAGAATCGCTCACGGCTCAGGCCTGCTCGAGCTCGACGAGCGTGCCGCAGAAATCCTTCGGGTGGAGGAAGAGCACCGGCTTGCCATGCGCGCCGATGCGAGGCTCTCCGGAGCCGAGGACACGGGCGCCCTGCGCCTTCAGCCGGTCGCGCGCCGCCAGGATATCGTCGACCTCGTAGCAGATGTGATGGATGCCGCCATCGGCATTGCGCTCGAGGAACTTGGCGATCGGCGAATCCTCGCCCATCGGCTCGAGCAACTCGATCTTGGTGTTTGGCAGCTCGACGAACACGACGGTGACCCCGTGCTCCGGCTGCGGCAGCGGCTGCGAGACCCGGGCGCCGAGCGTGTCGCGATAGAGCGCCGTCGAAGCCGCGAGATCCTTCACTGCGATGGCGACGTGGTTGAGGCGTCCGATCATGCGAGGCTCCGCGGCTACGGGATTGACGAAGGAAGGTGCGGGCCGGGGCCCGCCGGGCGCCCTTCCTAGCACTGGCGAGCGGCAGCTCGCCACTCGTCAGACCTCGATCACGAGGGCGTTGACCAGCGGCTTCTTGCCCCACTCCTCGTTGACCGCGCTACGGATGCCGCGTTCGAGTGCGCTGCGCACCGCCTCGGAGTCGCGGCGCTTCGCCTTGGGCATGCCGGCGATCAGATCCTCGACCGCGTCGGCGACGATGTCGTCGAAAGACGTACCGTCCTTGGCCAGGACCGGCAGTCCGAGCAGCGCGATCTCGGGATCGCCGGCGAGTTCGCCCTTCTCGTCCATCGCCACCGCTACCGAGACGATGCCGGCGAAGGAGAGCTTGCGGCGCTCGGCGACGGTGCGCTCCTGCGCAGCGACGAGGAGCATCCCGTCCTGATAGAGCCGCCCGTGCCGGACTTCGGTCAGCTTGCGGGCACCTTCCGCCGAGATGCCGACCACGTCGCCATTGGCTGCGCGCAGCACATGCTTGACGCCGACGCCGCGGGCGAAGGCGGCGTGCTCGGAGAGATGCAGGTCCTCGCCATGGGCGGGGATCGCGATCTTCGGCTTCAGCCAGCCATAGAGCCGCGCCATCTCCTCGCGACGAGGATGGCCGGAGACGTGGACGAGATGGGTCCGGTCGGTGATGATCTCGATATTGTCGCGGGCGAGCGCGTTCAGAATGTTGCCGACCGCCTTCTCATTGCCCGGAATGGTGCGCGACGAGAAGATCACGCGGTCGCCCTTGGCGAGCGTGATCTCGGGATGGTCGTCGGAGGCGATGCGGGAGAGCGCGGCGCGCGGCTCGCCCTGGCTGCCGGTCAGCAGGGCAACGACCTTGTCGCGCGGCAGGTAGCCATAGGTGTCGACCGAGCGGAAGGCGGGAATGCCTTCGAGATAGCCGCACTCACGAGCGACATCGATAACGCGGTCCATGGCGCGGCCGACGACGACGACCTCGCGCTGATCGGCCATCGCCGCCTCCGCCACGGCGCGCAGCCGCGCAACGTTGGAGGCGAAGGTCGTGACGGCGACACGCGCCGGCGCCGAATGGACAAGTTCCTTGAGCTTGGCGGCGACGTCGGCCTCGCTCGGGCTGATGCCGTCGCGCATGACGTTGGTGGAGTCGCAGACCAGCGCCAGCACGCCCTCCTCCCCGAGTTCGCGCAGCCGCGCCTCGTCGGTCGGCAGGCCGACCTGCGGCGTCGGGTCGATCTTCCAGTCGCCGGTGTGGACGACGAGGCCGACGGGGGTACGGATCGCCAAGGCGTTCGATTCGGGAATCGAGTGCGCGACCGGGACGAACTCGATGTCGAACGGGCCGAGCGTGATGCGGCCGCCCTGCGCCACGACATGCATCGGCACCTTCGGCGCGCCGGGCTCCGAGAGCCGGCGGGTTGCCAGCAGCCCGGCGGCGAAGCGGGTGCAGTAGACCGGCGCGCGCAACGCCGGCCAGAGCGCGGCGAGCGCGCCAATATGGTCCTCATGGGCATGGGTGATGACGATGCCCAGCAGGTTCTCCTTGTCCTCGACGATGTAGGTCAAGTCGGGGAGGACAATGTCGACGCCAGGCACTTCCGGGCCGGCGAAAGAGAGGCCGCAATCGACCAGGATCCATTTGCGCCTGCCCTCCGGCCCGAAGCCGTAGAGAGCGGCATTCATGCCGATCTCGCCGAGACCTCCGAGCGGGACGAAGACGAGCTGGTCACTGGAACGGGTCACGGGCAATCCTGACTTGGGAAGCGGAGGCACGATGCGCGCCTCGGGAAATGGCGGGCAGGCCTAGCACGTGCGTCGGCCTACCTCCAGACTTGCATCCTCGGGGGCGCCGCGGCTTTTCTGCCCGGGTGGGTCCGACAGCCGCAATCCACGGACGCGCGCACGAGCAGACCATCCCGCAAGAGAGCCCGTTTCAGTCGGAAGCGAGGATGTTGCCCTTCGTCACCCTGCAGGACTGGCTGACGGGACGCGCCGTCAGTCGCATGCCGAAGCGCTCCAGCGACATCCGGCAGCTATACCCGCCGGCCTGCGCCGAGATATGGAAGGATTGCGTGCCGGTTCCGCCCCGGGGGCTGCGCCACGGCCGGCTCACGCCATTGCCGTTCCAGCGAAAGCCGCCGCCCCCGCCTTCGCCGCTGATCGCTTCGAAGGCTCGGTCGGATGCCGGATGGCCGCTTTCGAGGGCGAACTTGTGAAAGATCCGTCCCTTCGTCGAGAAATAGAGCCGGTCCCGCCAGATCTGCCGGACGAAATTGCCGTTCGGAAACTCCAGGACTTCCTCATAATGCGAGGCGATCGAATATCCCGCCAGCGCTTCCTGGCCCAGCGCCTGCGCCCGAGCCCCGGACGATGACGCGACGAGGCAACCGAAGATCAGCGCCAGCAGGATCTGCATTGAAAGGCCTCGACGACGACAAGGCACTCGGAGATTCCATCCTTGCGGTGGGCCCCCTCGGTTTCAAGCCTGTGCGCCGAAGAAAAGATCGCCCGCATCGATGACGCGCCGCCCGGCCGCGGTGTCCAACTCGAGGCGTCCCACCGGATCCAGGCCATGGAAGCGCCCCGAGACTGGCCCCTCCGGCAGGCGCAGGGTTACCGTCTCGCCGAGGAAGGCGGCGCGCTCGAGCCAGGCGGCGCGCGTCGGGCCAAAGCCGCCGGGAAGGGACCAGGCGGAAAAGCGGCGATGCCAGGCCTCTGCGAGCGCAACAAGCAAGCGCTCGACGCTCGCGCCCTGCGCATGCTCCGCCAGATGCGTCGCAGCGTAAGGCGTGTCCTGCGGCGAAGAGGCGATGTTGACGCCGAGACCGATGATGACGCTGAACTGCCCTGCCCGGCTCTCACCCTCGAGCAACAGACCGGCCGATTTGGCGCGGTCGATCAGCAAGTCGTTCGGCCATTTGAGCGCGAGCCGCGGCGCCGACAGGCCGGTCACGGCCGCGGCGGCATCATGCAGCGCCAGCCCGGCGAGGAAGCCGAGCTGCGGCGCCAGAACCGGCTCACAGGGAGCGACCAGGAGCAGGCTGGCGTAGAGATTGCCGGGGGGCGAGCCCCATTGCCGGCCATGCCGGCCGCGGCCGGCGTTTTGGCTGCGTGCCACGATCCAGAGCTTGCCTGGATCGCCCTGGCCGAGCGCGAGGCGGGCCTCCTCCATGGTGGAGGCGACCTCGTCGCGCACGATCAGGCGATAGCCGGCGCTCCGCGCCGCCTCGCCGAGCACGCTCAGAACAGCGACTTGGCTGCCACAGCCGCCGAGTTGAACAGCGGCGCCGGCATCAGCGAGAGCGCCAGCACGAACAGGGCCGAGATCAGGAGCACGCCGCGCACGCTGGCATCACCCTTGTCGAAGGCTGGCTTGGCGTCGTCAAAATACATGACCTTGACGAGGCGCAGATAGTAGTAGGCGCCAACCACGCTGGTCACGACGCCGATCACGGCGAGGGTGTAGAGCTTGGCGTCGATCGCGGCGAGGAAGACGTAGAACTTCGCCCAGAAGCCGGCCAGCGGCGGGATGCCGGCGAGCGAGAACATCATCATCGAGAAGGCGAAGGCCATCCACGGGTTGGTCCGCGACAGGCCGGCGAGCTCGTCGATGTTCTCCACCGGCTTGCCGTCGCGGCGCATCATCAGGATGCAGGCGAAGGCGCCGAGCGTGGTGGCGAGGTAGATCGCCATATAGGTCATCACGCCCTGGACGCCGGCCGCCGTGCCGGCCGCGAGGCCGACCAGCGCGTAGCCCATGTTCGCGATCGAGGAATAGGCCATCAGGCGCTTGATGTTGCGCTGACCGATGGCGGCGAAGGCGCCGAGCGCCATCGAGGCGATCGAGATGAAGATGATGATCTGCTGCCAGTCGTGCAGCGCGCCCGGGAAGGCGCCGACGAAGATGCGGATCGTCATCGCCATCGCGGCGATCTTGGGCGCCGAGGCGAAGAAAGCGGCGACCGGGGTCGGCGCACCCTCGTAGACGTCGGGCGTCCACATGTGGAACGGCACGGCCGAGATCTTGAAGGCGACGCCGGCGGCGATGAAGACGAGGCCGAAGATCAGGCCGAGGCCGGGATGGCCGCCCTGCACCGCGGCGGCGATGCCGGCATAGCTCACCGTCCCGGTGAAGCCGTAGACCAGCGAGGCGCCGTAGAGCAGCATGCCGGAGGAGAGAGCGCCGAGCACGAAGTACTTCAGGCCGGCCTCGGTCGACTTCTCGTTCTCGCGGTTGAAGGCGGCGACGACATAGAGCGCGAGCGACTGCAGCTCGAGGCCGACATAAAGGCCGATCAGGTCGCTGGCCGAGATCATCATCATCATGCCGATGGTCGCCAGCACGATCAGGATCGGAAACTCGAAGCGCATCGCGCCGTCGCGGCGCAGGAAATCGGCCGAGAGCAGCACGGCGGCGCCGGCGCCGATCAGCGTCAGCACCTTCATGAAGCGGGCGAAGCCGTCGGCGACGAAGGCGCCGTTGAAGGTCACGGCCTTGCCCTCGCCGCGCAGGACCAGGACCAGCACGAGCGCGAGCAGCGCGAGCGTTGCGATTTCGAGCGTGCGCGTCGAGCGCTCGCCCTGGATGGCGCCGTAGAGCACCATGGCGATCGCGCCGATCGCGAGGACGATTTCCGGCAGCGCAGGGCCGAGAGCGGGCAAGGTCATCTCGATCAGCCTTATTGTACGACCAGCATGGCCGTCTTGGCGGCGGCGATGGCGGCTTGGTAGTTCTTGATCAGGGCTTCGGTCGGCGCGGCGAAGGCGTCGAGGATCACGCCGGGCGCGATGCCGTACCAGATCGTCAGCAGGACCAGCGGCACGAAGATCGCGATCTCGCGGCCGTTCAGGTCCGTGATGTCCTTCAGCTCGGGCTTTACCAGCTCGCCGAAAACGACCCGGCGATAGAGCCAGAGCGCGTAGGCGGCCGAGAGGATCACGCCCGAGGTCGCAATCAGCGCCACCCAGGGATTGGCCTTGAAGGCGCCCATCAGCGTCAGGAACTCACCGACGAAGCCGGCCGTGCCGGGCAGGCCGACATTGGCCATGGTGAAGATCATGAACACCACGGCATAGAGCGGCATGCGGTTCACTAGCCCGCCATAGGCGGCGATCTCGCGGGTGTGCATGCGATCGTAGATCACGCCGACGCAGAGGAAGAGCGCGCCCGAGACCAGCCCGTGGCTGACCATCTGGAACATCGCGCCCTGGATGCCCTGCGGCGTCAGGGTGAACAGTCCCATCGTCACGAAGCCCATATGGGCGACCGACGAGTAGGCGATCAGCTTCTTGATGTCCTCCTGCATCAGCGCCACCAGCGAGGTGTAGACGATGGCGATGACGGAGAGCGCGAAGACCAGCGGCGCGAACATCGCCGAGGCATCCGGGAACATCGGGATCGAGAAACGGATGAAGCCGTAACCGCCCATCTTCAGCAGGATCGCCGCCAGGATGACCGAGCCGGCCGTCGGCGCCTCGACGTGCGCATCGGGCAGCCAGGTGTGCACCGGCCACATCGGCATCTTCACCGCAAAGGAGGCGAAGAAGGCGAGCCAGAGCCAGGGCTGCATCGAGACCGGGAAATGGTGCTTCAGCAGGGTCGGAATGTCGGTCGTGCCGGCGTTCCAGTACATCGCCATCAGCGCCAGCAGCATCAGCACCGAGCCGAGCAGCGTGTAGAGGAAGAACTTGTAGGAGGCGTAGACCCGGCGCTTGCCGCCCCAGATGCCGATGATCAGGAACATCGGGATCAGGCCGGCCTCGAAGAACAGGTAGAACAGCACGAGGTCGAGCGCGACGAAGACGCCGATCATCAGTGTCTCGAGGATCAGGAACGCGACCATGTACTCGCGCACCCGCTTCTCAACCGAGGTCCAGGACGCCAGGATGCAGAACGGCATCAGGAAGGCGGTCAGCACCACGAAGGGGAAGGAGAAGCCGTCGACGCCGAGCTTGAACTTGATGGCTTCGGACACCCAGCCATGGGTCTCGACCATCTGGAAGCCGGGATTGGCCGAGTCGAACCGCCCCCAGGCGACGAGCGCCAGGATGAAGGTCGCGATCGTGGTGATCAGCGCGGCATAGCGCGCGTTCGAATTGACCGAGGCCTCGTCGCCGCGCTGCGCCAGGATGAAGGCGGCGCCGACCAGCGGCAGGACCAGAAGCCCGGTGAGGATACCGAAACCGAACATCATCTCACCCGCGCAGGAGATACCAGGTCACCAGCCCGGCGACGCCGATCAGCATGGTGAAGGCATAGTGATAGAGATAGCCGGTCTGAAGCCGGACGACGCGATTGGTGACGTCGACCACCCGGGCCGAGATGCCATCCGGGCCCATGCCGTCGATGACGAAGCCATCGCCCTTCTTCCAGAGGAACTTCCCGAGCCACATCGAGGGCTTCACGAACAGGAAGTCGTAGATCTCGTCGAAGTACCACTTGTTGAGCAGGAAGCGGTAGAGCACCGGGTTGGCGGCCGCGAGCTTGCCCGGCACGTCCGGCCGCAGCACGTACATATAGAGCGCGAGCAGGAAGCCGATCAGCATCGCGAAGAAAGGTGACCAGACCACCCACTTCGGCACTTCGTGCATCGCGTGCAGGATGTGGTTGTCCTTGCCGGTGAAGATCGCGCCCTTCCAGAAGGCGTCATAGCCGTCGCCGATGAAGACGCCCTTGAAGGCGAAGCCGGCGGCGATCGCGCCGATCGAGAGCAGCGCGAGCGGGATCAGCATCGAGAGCGGGCTCTCATGCGGCGTGTGGTCGTGATGACCATGGCCATGATCGTCGTGACCATGGGCGTGGTCGTCATGCTTGCCGTGAGCCGCATGCGCGTGATCGTCGTGGCCATGCGCGTCATGACCGTGGCCGGCCCAGCGCGGGGCGCCCTCGAAGGTCATGAAGTAGAGCCGCCAGGAGTAGAACGAGGTCATCAGGGCGGCGACCACCAGCAGCACGAAGGCGTAGGAACTGGCGAAGCCGCCATGGCCGACCGAGGCGTAGGCGCTCTCGATGATCGCGTCCTTCGAGAAGTAGCCGGCGAAGTACGGGAAGCCGGTCAGCGCCAGCGTGCCGATCGTCATCGCCGCCGCGGTCAGCGGAATGTGCTTCCGCAGGCCGCCCATGTTCCGCATGTCCTGCTCATGGTGCATCGCATGGATGACCGAGCCGGCGCCCAAGAACAGCAGAGCCTTGAAGAAGGCGTGCGTGAAGAGGTGGAAGATGCCGGCCGAATAGGCGCCGACGCCGAGCGCGACGAACATGTAGCCGAGCTGCGAGCAGGTCGAATAGGCGATGACGCGCTTGATGTCGTTCTGCACCAGACCGACGGTCGCGGCGAAGAAGGCTGTCGTCGCGCCGACCACGACCACGACGGTCAGGGCGACCGGGGCGTATTCGAAGATCGGCGAGAGGCGGGCCACCATGAAGACGCCGGCGGTGACCATGGTCGCGGCATGGATCAGCGCGGAGACCGGGGTCGGGCCCTCCATCGCGTCCGGCAGCCAGGTGTGCAGCAGGAACTGCGCCGACTTGCCCATCGCGCCCATGAAGAGCAGCAGGCAGGTCAGGGTCAGGGCGTTCCACTCATAGCCGATGAAGCGGAAGGTCTGCGAGGTCAGCTCGCCCGCCTTCGGGAAGATCGCATCGAAGGTGACCGCGCCGAACAGCACGAAGACCAGGAAGATGCCGAGCAGGAAGCCGAAATCGCCGACGCGGTTGACGATGAAGGCCTTCATCGCCGCGGCATTGGCCGAGGGCTTCTGATACCAGAAGCCGATCAGCAGATAGGAAGCGAGACCGACGCCTTCCCAGCCGAAGAACATCTGGACGAGGTTGTCGGCCGTCACCAGCATCAGCATGGCGAAGGTGAAGAGCGAGAGATAGGCGAAGAAGCGCGGCCGATGCGGATCCTCGTGCATGTAGCCGATCGAGTAGAGGTGCACGAGCGACGACACGGAGTTGACGACGACCAGCATCACCACGGTCAGCGTGTCGATGCGGAAGGCCCAGTCGACGCGCAGATCGGCCGAGGCCAGCCAGGTCGCGACCTGGATGCGGGTGGTGCCGGAACCGAAGCCGACCTGGAAGAGCGCGACCCAGGAGAGCAGCGCCGCGACCAGCAGCAGGGCGGTGGTGACGATCTCCGACGCGCGCGCGCCGATCAGCCGGCCGAAGAGGCCGGCGATCAGGAAGCCGATCAGAGGGAGGAAGACGATCGCGTGATACATGGCAAGATGCGGGCGCCGGGAAGCGCTCAGCCTTTCATCATGTTGATGTCTTCCACCGCGATCGTGCCGCGGTTGCGGAAGTAGACGACGAGAATGGCGAGTCCGATGGCGGCTTCAGCGGCCGCGACGGTCAACACCAGCAGTGCGAAGATCTGGCCGACGATGTCGCCGAGGAAGCTCGAGAACGCGACGAAATTGATGTTCACCGCGAGCAGGATGAGCTCGACCGACATCAGGATGACGATGACGTTCTTGCGGTTGATGAAGATGCCGAGCACGCCCAGCGTGAACAGGATCGCGCCGACCGCGAGATAATGGCCCAGACCGATCATTACGCGAGCTCCTCGGGAACGCCGGCGCGCGAGGGCACCTTCTTCACGTCCATCGCGGTCGCCTTGGTGCGGGCGTTCTGCGCGACGATGTCCTGGCGCTTGACGCCGGGCCGCTCGCGCAGGGTCAGCACGATGGCGCCGATCATGGCGACGAGCAGGACGAGCCCCGCCGCCTGGAAATAGTAGATGTACTGGGTGTAGAGCACCCGGCCGATGGCCTCGGTGTTGCTGATGTTGCTCGGGATCGCGGCGACAGGCGCGCGCACGATCTGCGGGTCGATGGCCCAGGTCCCGACGACGAGCAAGAGCTCGACCGCGAAGATCAGGCCGATCAGCGCACCGATCGGCAGGTACTGCAGGAAGCCCTGGCGGAACTCGGCGAAATCGACGTCGAGCATCATCACCACGAAGAGGAAGAGCACGGCGACGGCGCCGACATAGACGACGATCAGCAGCATCGCCAGGAACTCGGCCCCGAGCAGCAGGAACAGGCCGGCCGCATTCACGAAGGCGAGGATCAGGAACAGCACCGAATGCACGGGATTGCGCGCCGCCACCACCATCAGCCCTGAGGCGATGGTGATCCCGGAGAACAGATAGAAGAAAGCCGCTGCGGCATTCATCTTCGCCAGCCTTTCCGCCCGTCGGGGCGGCCCTCGTTTTTCGTCGCGCACCGGGCCTTGCGTGAGTCCCGGTGCAGTTTGGAGCGTCTATAGTCAGGCCTACCCGAAGCGACAACCGCGCGGCGGGCTTCCGTCCTCAGCGATAAGGGGCGTCCATCGCGATGTTGCGCGCGATCTCGCGCTCCCACCGGGCCCCGTTCGCGAGCAGCCGGTCCTTGTCGTAGAACAGCTCCTCGCGCGTCTCGGTCGCGAACTCGAAGTTCGGCCCCTCGACGATGGCATCGACCGGGCAAGCCTCCTGGCAGAAGCCGCAATAGATGCACTTGGTCATGTCGATGTCGTAACGCGTCGTGCGGCGCGTGCCGTCATTGCGGCGCGGGCCGGCCTCGATGGTGATGGCCTGCGCCGGGCAGATCGCCTCGCAGAGCTTGCAGGCGATGCAACGTTCCTCGCCGTTCGGATAGCGGCGCAGCGCGTGCTCGCCCCGGAAGCGCGGCGAGAGCTGCCCCTTCTCGAAGGGATAGTTCAGCGTCGCCTTGGGCTTGAAGAAATAGCGCATCGACAGGACGAACGCGCCGACGAACTCCTTGAGGAGCAGTCCCTTGGCAGCTTGCGCGAGTGACATCGCCTCACGTTCCTCTTCATTCCCTTCAACCGAACAACGTCCGGCCGATGACGTAACCCAAAACCGGCATGCCGCCGACCATCAGCACCAGCAGGATCGCCCGGAGCAGGCGGATGCGCCGCTCGTAGTCGTCATGCTCGGCCTGCGTCTTCGACGGGTTCGTCCGGCGCAAAGCCGCCGTGACGGTACCCCCGATCAGCTTGTATTCGAGCCAGCCCAGGACGAAGCCGATCAGGGCTCCGAGCGGGCCGGCCCAGCCTTCCACTAACGCACCGGGCCCCAGCCCGTGATCTGCAGCACCGCCGCGACCACGACCACCGAAGCGAGCGACAGCGGCAGGAACACCTTCCAGCCCAGTCGCATCAGCTGGTCATAGCGGTAGCGCGGCACGAAGGCCTTCACCATCGCGAACATGAAGAAGACCAGGCAGACCTTGAGCGCGAACCAGAACACGCCCGGCAGCCAGGTGAACGGCGCCACCGGGAACGGCGGCAGCCAGCCCCCAAGGAACAGGATCGTGGTCATCGAGCACATGGTCATGATCGCCACGTATTCGCCGAGCATGAACAGCAGATACGGGGTCGACGCGTACTCGACCATGAAGCCCGCAACGAGCTCCGACTCCGCCTCGGGCAGGTCGAAGGGCGGGCGGTTCGTCTCGGCCAGCGCCGAGATGAAGAAGATCACGAACATCGGGAAGAGCGGCAGCCAGTACCAGCCGAACATGCCGGCGCTGGAGTTCTGCGCCTCGACCACCGCCGAGAGGTTCAGCGAGCCGACGCAGAGCAGCACGGTGATGATCACGAAGCCGATCGAGACCTCGTAGGAGACCATCTGCGCCGCCGAGCGCAGCGCGCCCATGAACGGGTACTTCGAGTTTGAGGCCCAGCCGCCCATGATCACGCCATAGATGCCGAGCGACGAGATCGCGAGGATGTAGAGCACGCCGACATTGATGTCGGCGATCGCCCAGCCCTCGGCGACCGGGATCACGGCCCAGGCCGCCAGCGCGAGAACGCAGGAGACCAGCGGCGCCAGCAGGAAGACGCCCTTGTTGGCGCCAGCCGGGATAATCGGCTCTTTGAAGACGAACTTCAAAAGGTCCGCGAAGCTCTGGAACAGGCCGAAGGGCCCGACCACGTTCGGGCCGCGGCGCAACTGCACCGCCGCCCAGATCTTGCGGTCGGCGAGCAGGATATAGGCGATGAAGACCAGCAGGCAGACCAGCAGCAGCAGGCTCTTGCCGGCGATGATCGCGAGGTCGAGGACGAGGTCCCAGTTCATCTGAGGCTTACTCCGCCGCCTGCCGGAGCCGGCCGGAGGCCAGCGCCGAACATTCCGCCATCACGGCCGAAGCGCGCGCGATCGGGTTGGTCGAATAGAAATCATGCACGGCCGAGACGAAGCCCGCCTTCTCGGTCGCCCCGCCCATGCCGGCGAGCTGCGAGAGGCCGGCGACATCGCCCGCCGCCACCGCGTCGACGGCCGCGAAATGCGGGTGCGCGGCATAGAGGGCCTGGCGCAGCGCGCCGAGCGAGTCGAAAGGCAGGGCCTTGCCGAGCGCGGCCGAAAGCGCGCGCAGGATCGCCCAGTCTTCCTTGGCGTCGCCCGGCGGGAAGGTGGCGCGAGCCGCCATCTGCACCCGGCCTTCGGTGTTGACGTAGGTTCCCGACTTCTCGGTATAGGTCGCGCCCGGCAGGATCACGTCGGCGCGGTGCGCGCCCTTATCGCCATGACTGCCCTGGTAGATCACGAAGGCGCCAGCCGGCACCTCGATCTCGTCGGCGCCGAGCAGATAGAGCACGTCGAGCGCGCCCGCAGCGGTCATGCCAGCGACGTCGAGACCGCCCTCACCCGGCACGAAGCCGAGATCGAGAGCGCCGACGCGGGCAGCCGCGGTGTGCAGGACGCCGAAACCGTTCCAGCCTTCCTTGACCGCGCCGAGGACCTGCGCCGCCTTGGCGGCAAGGGAGAGCACGGCGGCGCCGTCGGCACGGGCGAGAGCGCCCTGCCCGACCAGCACCAGCGGCCGCTCGCCGGCAGCCGGCGCACGCTTGACCAGGTCGGCCAGCGTTTCGGGACCAGCGCCGAGATGCTCATGCGCATAGGTCAGGTCGACCGGCTCGCCGATAACGGTGACCTTGAAGTCGCCGCGCAGCCAGCGCTTGCGGATGCGCGCATTGATGATCGCGGCTTCCTTGCGCGGATTGGCGCCGATGATCAGCAGCGAGGTCGCGTCCTCGATCCCGGCAATGCCGCTGTTGAGGATGTAGCTGGCGCGACCGAATGCCGGATCGAGCTTCGCACCGTCCTGGCGGCAGTCGAGATTCTGCGAGCCAAGGCCCGAGATCAGGCTCTTGAGCGCGAACATCTCCTCGACCGCGGCGAGATCACCGGCGATCGCGCCGATGCGCTCAGGGCTCGCCGCCTTGAGCTTGCTCGCGACCAGGGCGAGCGCCTCGTTCCAGCTCGCCGGGCGCAGGGCACCGTGCTCGCGGATATAGGGCCGGTCGAGACGCTGGGTCTTGAGGCCATCGGCGATGTGGCGGGTCTTGTCGGAGATCCACTCCTCGTTCACCGCCTCGTTGATGCGCGGCAGCACGCGCATCACTTCGCGGCCACGGGAATCGACCCGGATCGCCGAGCCGACCGCGTCCATCACGTCGACGGATTCGGTCTTGGTCAGCTCCCAGGGCCGGGCCTTGTTCTGGTAGGGCCGCGAGGTCAGCGCGCCGACCGGGCAGAGGTCGACGACGTTGCCCTGCAGCTCGGAGCTCATCGCCTGCTCGAGATAGGTAGTGATCTCCATGTCCTCGCCGCGACCGATCGCGCCGAGATCCGTGGCACCGGCGACCTCGGTGGTGAAGCGGACGCAGCGCGTGCACTGGATGCAGCGCGTCATCGAGGTCTTCACCAGCGGGCCGATATACTTGTCCTCGACGGCGCGCTTGTTCTCGGCGAAGCGCGACGAGTCGACGCCGTAGGCCATCGCCTGGTCCTGCAGATCGCACTCGCCGCCCTGGTCGCAGATCGGGCAGTCGAGCGGGTGGTTGATGAGCAGGAACTCCATCACCCCTTCGCGCGCCTTCTTGACCATCGGCGACTTGGTCGAGACGACCGGCGGCTCGCCGTTCGGGCCGGGGCGCAGATCGCGCACGCCGATGGCGCAGGAAGCCTGCGGCTTCGGCGGGCCGCCCTTCACCTCGACCAGGCACATGCGGCAATTGCCGGCGATGGAGAGCCGCTCATGGAAGCAGAAGCGCGGCACTTCGGCGCCGGCCGCCTCGCAGGCCTGGAGCACGGTGTACTCCGGGGGAACGTCGACCTCGATGCCGTCGATCAGAAGCTTGGTCATGGTCTCACTCCGCCGCCATGAGCCTGACCGGCTCACCATGCGGGTTGGCGGCATAGTCGTCGATGCGCTGCTCGATCTCGTGACGGAAATGGTTGATCAGGCCCTGGATCGGCCAGGCGGCAGCATCGCCCAGCGCGCAGATGGTATGGCCTTCGATCTGCTTGGAGACGTCGAGCAGCATATCGATCTCGCGCTTCTGCGCCCTGCCCTCGGCCATGCGGCTGACCACGCGCCACATCCAGCCGGTGCCCTCGCGGCACGGCGTGCACTGGCCGCAGCTCTCATGCTTGTAGAAATAGCTGATGCGGGCGATGGCGCGGATGATGTCGGTGGACTTGTCCATGACGATCACCGCCGCCGTGCCGAGGCCCGACTTCAGCTTCGAGAGCGAGTCGAAATCCATCGGCGTGTCGATGATCTGCTCGGCCGGCACCATGCGCACCGAGGAGCCACCGGGGATGACCGCCTTGAGATTGTCCCAGCCGCCGCGGATGCCGCCGCAATGGCGGTCGATCAGCTCGCGGAAGGTCAGGCCCATCGCCTCTTCGACGTTGCAGGGCTTGTTCACATGGCCCGAGACGCAGAACAGCTTGGTGCCGACATTGTTCGGCGTGCCGATCGAGGAGAACCAGCTCGCGCCGCGACGCAGGATGGTCGGCGCAACCGCGATCGACTCGACGTTGTTGACGGTGGTCGGGCAGCCATAGAGGCCGACATTGGCCGGGAAAGGCGGCTTCAGCCGCGGCATGCCCTTCTTGCCCTCGAGGCTCTCGAGCAGCGCGGTCTCTTCGCCGCAGATATATGCGCCGGCGCCGTGATGCACATAAAGATCAAACGGATAGCCGTGCTTGTTGTTCTTGCCGATGAGGTTCGCCGCATAGGCCTCGTCGACGGCGCGCTGCAGCGCCTCGCGCTCGCGGACGTATTCGCCGCGGATGTAGATGTAGGCGGCGTGCGCACCCATCGCGAAGGAGGCGATCAGGCAGCCCTCGACCAGCGTATGCGGGTCGTTGCGCATGATCTCGCGGTCCTTGCAGGTGCCGGGCTCCGACTCGTCGGCATTGACGACGAGATAATGCGGGCGCCCGTCGCTCTGCTTCGGCATGAACGACCATTTCAGGCCGGTCGGGAAGCCGGCGCCGCCGCGCCCGCGCAGGCCGGACTTCTTCATCTCGTCGATGATCCAGTCGCGGCCCTGCTCGAGCAGGAACTTGGTGCCGTCCCAGGCACCGCGCTGCATGGCGCCCTTCAGCGACAGGTCGTGCCGGCCGTAGAGGTTGGTGAAAATGCGGTCGCGGTCTGCGAGCATGGTTTTCGCCTCACTTCACCGGCTTGTCGCCGAGCTTGCTGTCCGGCCGCCAGCCGGTCGCAAGCTTCTTGGCCTGGCCGATCCAGTCGTCACGGACCGCCCTGCCCTTGAATCCAGTCACACGCGCATCGACCCAGGCCAGTTCGGCCGGCGTCCAGGCAGCGATCTGATCGTAGTGCCAGATGCCCATCTCGTTGAGCATCGTCGCCAGCTTGGGACCGACGCCCCAGATCAGCTCGAGGTCGTCGCCCTTGCCGCCACGGGCCGCGGTGAGCAGCTCGGGCTTGGACTCGGCCACGGCGGGCGCGGCTTCAGCGGCAGGAGCGGCCTTCGCGGCGGGAGCCGGCTTGGCGTCGTCCTTGATCGCCTTGCCGGTCGCGGACGGGGTGTCCTGAGCGGCGCTGGCCGGCTGGCCGGGTTCGGACGGCTTCGGACGGCCGGGTGCAGCGGCTTCGGGGGCCGGCGCGGTCTTGGTGTCGGTCGGGCCGGCCTTGCCGGTCGCAGCGGCAGCTTCCGCCTCCGCCTTCGCCTTGGCTTCGGCGGCGGCCTTCTCGCTGGCGATCTTGATCGCGGCCTCTTCGCGCTGCTTGGCGATGCGCTGCTGCCAGTTGCCGGCGCCGATCACCGAGCCGTCATAGAGCGCGGCGTCCTTCAGCGTCTCGCCACCACCGACCGGCTCCGAGCAGGAACGGTCGATCTGCGGGCCGGGCTTGGTCGGGCGGCCATGGCGGAGATCGTCGAGGAGCTTGCGGAAGTTCTCCGGCGTCAGATCCTCGTAATAGTCGAAATTGATCTGCGCCATCGGGGCGTTGCAGCAGGCGCCGAGGCATTCGACCTCGAGCCAGGAGAGCTTGCCGTCGGCGGTAACGGTCGATTGCGGGCCGATGACGTCCTCGCAGACCTTCTTCAGCGCCTCGGCGCCACGCAGCGCGCAGGGAGTGGTGCCGCAGAGCTGGACGAAGTGCTGGCCCACCGGCTGCAGGCTGAACATGGTGTAGAAGGTCGCGACCTCCAGCACCCGCATCGGCGCCATGCCGAGCTTGTGGGCGACGGCCTCGATCGCAGCGCGCGGCAGCCAGCCATCATGCTGTTCCTGGGCCTTCCACAGCAGCGGAATCACGGCCGAGGCCTGCCGGCCCTCGGGATATTTGGCGATCTGCTGGTCGGCCCAGTTCTCGTTCGCCGCAGTGAAGGCGAACGAGGCAGGCTGGACGTGATCGGGAGCGAGACGACGGACGGACATCAGCGGTCCACCTCACCAAAGACGATATCGAGGGAGCCGAGGATGGCGGAGACGTCCGCCAGCATGTGCTTGCGGCACATGAAGTCCATGGCCTGGAGATGGGCGAAGCCCGGGGCCTTGATCTTGCAGCGATAAGGCTTGTTGGTGCCGTCGGAGACGAGATAGACGCCGAACTCGCCCTTCGGCGCTTCGACGGCGGCGTAGACCTCGCCCTCGGGCACCTTGTAGCCTTCGGTGTAGAGCTTGAAATGGTGGATCAGCGCTTCCATCGAGCGCTTCATCTCGCCGCGCTTGGGCGGCACCATCTTGCCGTCGAGCGAGGAGACCGGGCCACCGCCATCGGCCGCCAGCAGCTTCTCGCAGCACTGCTTCATGATGCGGACCGACTGGCGCATCTCTTCCATGCGGATGCAGTAGCGGTCGTAGCAATCGCCGTTCTTGCCGACGGGGATGTCGAATTCCATCTCCTCGTAGCACTCGTAGGGCTGGCTCTTGCGCAGGTCCCAGGCGGCGCCGGAGCCGCGCACCATCACGCCCGAAAAACCCCATTTCCAGCAGGTCTCGAGATCGACGACGCCGATGTCGACATTGCGCTGCTTGAAGATGCGGTTGTCGGTGAGCAGCCCTTCCAGGTCGTCGCAGACCTTGAGGAACGGGTCGCACCATTCGGCGATGTCGTGGATCAGCGAGGTCGGCAGGTCCTGGTGGACGCCGCCGGGCCGGACATAGGCCGCATGCATGCGCGCGCCGCAGGCCCGCTCGTAGAAGATCATCAGCTTCTCGCGTTCCTCGAAGCCCCAGAGCGGCGGCGTCAGCGCGCCGACGTCCATGGCCTGCGTGGTGACGTTGAGGATATGCGAGAGGATGCGGCCGATCTCGGAATAGAGCACGCGGATGAGCTGGCCGCGGCGCGGCACGGTCACGCCCATCAGCTTCTCGACCGCGAGCGAATAGGCATGCTCCTGGTTCATCGGCGCGACATAGTCGAGCCGGTCGAAATAGGGCAGCGCCTGGAGATAGGTCTTGGCCTCGATCAGCTTCTCGGTGCCGCGATGCAGCAGGCCGATATGCGGGTCGACACGCTCGACGATCTCGCCGTCGAGCTCCAGCACCAGGCGCAGCACGCCGTGCGCCGCCGGATGCTGCGGGCCGAAGTTGATCGAGAAGTTGCGGATATTGTGCTCGCTCATGTCCGGGCGTCCTGCTCAGCCTGGAACCGCGCCATCACCTCGGCACCCGTCAGGCGGGGGCGCTCGCCGGCGAAGGCATAGAGGCCTGGCTTCTCGTCGATGAAGATCTCTTCGAGGAAGGTGAAAGGCGTCAGGTCGTTGAAGCTCTGCAGTGAGACGGCGACATGGCCCGCGCCGTCGCGCAGCCGCCAGAACAGGCTCGACCCGCAGACAGAGCAGAACTGCCGCTCAGCCCAGTCGGAGGAGGGATAGCGGCCGAGGTGGCTCTCGTCCTCGATCGTCACCTCGCCGCAAGGCACGGCCATGAACACGCCGCCAGTCCAGCGCCGGCACATGCCGCAATGGCAGACATCCATCTCAAGCTTGGCCGGCGTGGCGCGGAAACGGACCGCACCGCACAGACAGCCTCCCGATACGGGCGCGCTTTCAGCCATCGCCTCAGGCCCCCTTCGCCTTCTCGTCGCCAGGCAGCACGTATTCCGTGCCTTCCCAGGGCGAGAGGAAGTCGAAGTTCCGGAACTCCTGGTTCAGCTTCACCGGCTCGTAGACGACGCGCTTCTGCTCGTCGTCATAGCGGACCTCGACGAAGCCGGTGAGCGGGAAGTCCTTGCGCAGCGGATAGCCCTCGAAACCGTAGTCGGTGAGGATGCGGCGCAGGTCCGGATGGCCCGAGAACAGGATGCCGTAGAAATCGTAGGCCTCGCGCTCGTACCAATTCGCAGCCGGGAAGACCTCGATGACCGAGGGGACCGGGGTCGCCTCGTCGGTCTGGACCTTCACCCGGATGCGCACGTTGTGGCGCGGCGAAAGCAGGTGGTAGACGACGTCGAAGCGCTTCTCGCGGCCGGGATAGTCGGCGCCGGCGATGTCGGTGAAATTGACGAAGCGAAAGCGCTGATCGTCATAGAGCGCGCGCAGCACCTGCACGATGGCGCCGGCCTCGGCCTCGATGGTGAGCTCGTCGAAAGCGACGAGCGCGTTCGTGACCGCGCCGGGCAGCGCCGCCTTGATCTCTTCGCCCAATGTCACGAGCGCTTCGCTCATCGTCTCACCTTCGGTCGCCCCGCCTGCATCCTGGCCGGGATTGACCCCGGCCATCTCATGCGGACTTCGGCTTTGCCCTGTCCAACCCGCGTCTCTCCCTCAGGAGATGGTCGGTTCAAGCCCGACCATGACGCGCATACATTACCGCTCGATCGTACCCGTGCGGCGGATCTTCTTCTGCAGCAGCAGAACACCGTAGAGCAGAGCCTCCGCAGTCGGCGGGCAGCCCGGCACGTAGATGTCGATCGGCACGATGCGGTCGCAGCCGCGCACCACCGAATAGCTGTAGTGGTAGTAGCCGCCGCCATTGGCGCAGGAGCCCATCGAGATGACGTAGCGCGGCTCCGGCATCTGGTCGTAGACCTTGCGCAAAGCCGGCGCCATCTTGTTGGTCAGCGTGCCGGCGACGATCATCACGTCGGACTGACGCGGCGAGGCGCGCGGCGCGAAGCCGAAGCGCTCGACGTCATAGCGCGGCATGGAGAGCTGCATCATCTCGACCGCGCAGCAGGCGAGGCCGAAGGTCATCCACATCAGCGAGCCGGTGCGCGACCAGTTTATCAGGTCGTCCGTGGCGGTGACGAGGAAGCCCTTGTCGGCAAGCTCGTTGTTGATCTCGACGAAGAAGGGATCGCGCGCGCCGACGGGCTTGCCATCGGGGCCAAGGAGTCCCTTGGGCGCGGGCGCGACGAGCGGATTGCCGCGATCGATCGCAGTGGTGGCCATCAGTTCGACCTTCCGGGTTTCGACGATTCCAACAATGCCGACGGCACGGAGGCAGGCTTACGCGACACGATGATCAATCCCATTCGAGGGCGCCCTTGCGCCACTCATAGATGAATCCGACGGTCAGCACGCCGAGGAAGAGCATCATCGACCAGAAGCCGAACCAGCCGAGCCCGCCGAAGGCGACCGCCCAGGGGAAGAGGAAGGCGACCTCGAGGTCGAAGATGATGAAAAGGATGGCGACGAGATAGAAGCGCACGTCGAATTTCATGCGCGCATCGTCGAAGGCGTTGAAGCCGCACTCATAGGCCGAGAGCTTCTCGGCATCCGGCTTGGAATAGGCGACGGCGAAGGGCGCGATCAGCAGCGCGAGGCCGATCACCAGCGAGAGGCCGATGAAGATGGCCAGCGGCAGGTAGTCGGTCAGCAGGGACTGCACAGGAAGAGCTTGCATGTGACACCCCGCAAAGCCGGTGCGCCGGCTGCGCACCCCAATCTCGCCAGTCGATTAGCCCCTGCTTTAGAATCACGCAAGGGTTTGCCGCGTCGCACAAAGCGGGCAGCGCCATGCCCGCGCCGCATGCACCAGCGTCATGGCGGCAGGAGCGGTAAATCCACGCGGTTCGACCGGATTCTCGGCTGCTGTCGGCGCAAACGCAAGCAGGCGGTTGTCGTGCTGCGCTCGATCGTGGCAGATCGACCCTAACGTCAGCGTTCAGGAGCTTCTCCACGATTCGCGAGGCGAACGGTCCGAAGGCAACGCAAGAGGCGGTTTTTCCAGCGATGATCACGCCATTTGCGCAAGCTGAAGCCGCCGCGACACCGGCCCCGGACGCGCTGGAATCGGCATGTCGCGGCTGAGCGGCCGCGCAAGCGCGCCGGCCCTCTGCCTGCTCCTCTCGCTGCTGGCCTCGGCAGCACCGGCGCTCGCGCAGACTGTCCGCATGCAATTGCCGCCGGAGCGCCCGTTCGACCTCGACCTGAAGCCGGGCCCGGCCGAGCCGGCGATCGTGGTACCGGCCCAGCCGACGCCGGCCGAAGCACCGACGCCAGCCTCGGCCGTGCCGGGCCCCACCCTGGCGCAGCCGGACGACGACGAGGGACCGGAATGGCCACAGCGCACGCCGGGCCAGGCCGAGGAAGAACCGGCCTTCGACCCGGAGGAAAAGCCGGACCGCCCCGGCATCTCGACCGATCCCGGGACGTCGATCGTCTGCCTGCCGCCGGTGCTGAAGAAGATTCTCGGCAAGATCGCCGACAAGTACGGCGCGGTGAAGGTCACCTCGACCTGGCGGCCGCCCTGGCGCGCCCGGCGCGGCTCCTTCCACAAGCGCTGCGAGGCCATGGATTTCCGCGTGCCGGGGGTCAGGCCGCGCGCCGTGCTCGAATTCGCCAGGAGCCTGCCGGAAGTCGGCGGCAACAAAGTCTATTGGAACGGGTTGATTCACATCGACACGGGCCCGCGGCGCCCCTGGTGAGCACCGCCACGATCCGGCCCGCAGCGCACTAGCACGCGCCGCGCGGCATGCTACAGCTTGGGAATCGCCGATTGGGGACTGGAAGGCATGACGGCATCGGCGAAGCCCAGCGGCATTCCGGCCCGGCTGGTGATCCTGTCCCTGGTCGCAGTACTCGTTCTGCCCGGCATGGTGTTCGCCGGCCTGCTGCTGCAACGCTTCGCCCAGTCGGAAAACGAACGCTACCGGCAGGAAGCCCGCGAGGTCGCCAGCACCGCCGCCTCGATCCTCGATCGCTATCTGGGCGGCTGGCAGACCACGCTGCAGACGCTCGCGACGTCGGAGAACCTGCGCAGCCGCAACTTCGAAGCGTTCTATCGCCAGGCGACGCTGGTCAAGCACTTCGTCGGGGCGGAGATCGGACTGCGCCGCCTCGATGGCGAGCAGATCGTCAACACGCGCTTCCCCTACGGCTCACAACTGCCGAACTACAAGTTCGACGTCGACAGCGAGGCGATAGCCACGCGCAAGCCGGTCGTCTCGAACGTCTTCATCGGGGCCATGACCGGCGAACCGCTCGTCACGATGATCATCCCGCTGGAATTCGACGGCAGGCCGGAATTCCTGCTGCATATCAGCGCCAATACGCAGCGGCTGAACGATGTGCTGAGGCCTGTGGTTCCGGCGAACTGGGTCGTCGCGGTCGGTGATCGTCGCGGTCAGTACGTCACCCGCTCGGAGGATCACGAGGCCTTCAGCGGCAAGCCCGGCGTGCCGGCCTTCCTGGAGAAGGCGGTCGGACCCAGCGGCAATTTCGAGGGCCAGAGCGCCAAGGGCGAGCAGGTGCTTGTCGGCTATGACCGCTCCGATCTTGCGGATTGGCTCGTCGCCGCCAGCATCCAGCAGAGCGTCATCCGGCAACCGCTCAACACCGCCCTGCAATCCCTGATCGCCTTCGGGCTCGCGGCTCTGCTCGTCGCCTCCCTGATCGCGCTCTGGCTTTGGGGACTGATCGGCCGGCCGCTTGCGATCCTGACCAAGGCCAGCGGCCAGCTCGGCCGGCTGGCGGGGCCAATCGCAGCGCCGACGCGATTGCGCGAGTTCGCGGCGCTACGAGATGCCCTGTCGACCGCCTCGGAGCAGATTCACTCGGACAGCGCAGCCCTTGAGGAGCGCGTCGCTGCGCGCACGCGCGAGCTGGAAGAGACCAATGCAAGGCTCGCCGCCGAGATCGAGCAGCGATCCCGGATCGAGACCATGCTGGTCCAGGCTCAGAAGATGGAGGCGATCGGCAATCTGACCGGCGGCGTCGCCCATGACTTCAACAATCTGCTGCAGGTCGTCGGCGGCAATCTCCAGCTCCTGGCGCGCGAGGTGCCCGGCAACGACAAGGCCCAGGCCCGGATCGAGAAGGCGATGGCCGGAGTGGCACGGGGCTCGCACCTCGCCTCCCAGCTGCTCGCCTTCGGCCGCCGCCAGCCGCTGGAACCGAAGGTCGTCAATATCGGGCGCCTGATCCGCGGCATGGACGATCTGCTGCGGCGCACGCTGGGCGAAGCCGTCGAGATCGAGACGGTGATCGCCGGCGGCCTCTGGAACACGCTCGTCGACCCCGCCAATCTCGAGAACGCCATTCTCAACCTCGCGATCAATTCGCGCGACGCCATGGGTGGGAGCGGCCGGCTGACCGTCGAGGCCGGCAACGCCTTTCTCGACGATGCCTATGCCGCCGCATATGCCGACGTGACGGCCGGCCAATATGTCCAGATCGCGGTCAGTGACACCGGCACCGGCATGAGCCGCGAGGTGATCGAGCAGGTCTTCGAGCCCTTCTTCTCGACCAAGCCCGAGGGCAAGGGCACCGGTCTTGGGCTCTCGATGGTCTATGGCTTCGTCAAGCAGTCGGGCGGGCATGTGAAGGTCTATAGCGAGCCCGGCCAGGGCACGACGATGCGACTCTACCTGCCGCGCTCGATGGAAGCCGAGGACATCCCAGCGGAGGTCGACACCGGCCCCGTCGTCGGCGGCAACGAGACCGTGCTCGTGGTCGAGGACGACGATGCCGTGCGCGACACCGTGATCGGCCTGCTCGACGGGCTCGGCTACCGCGTGCTGAAGGCGCCGGACGCGCAGAGCGCGCTGGTCGTCGTCGAAAGCGGTGTCGCCATCGATCTGCTGTTTACCGATGTGGTGATGCCCGGCTCGCTCAAGAGCGCCGAACTCGCCCGCAAGGCCAAGGAAAGGCTGCCGCAGCTCAGCGTGCTGTTCACCTCGGGCTACACCGAAAACTCGATCGTGCATGGCGGCCGGCTCGATGCCGGCGTCAACCTCTTGTCGAAGCCCTATACGCGCGATGCCCTCGCCCGGAAGATCCGGCAGGTCCTCGCCCGCGACGGGAAGATGCCGAAGCCGGCAGCGGAACAGCCGGAAGATCAGGCCGCCCCTGCCCCGCAGCGGACGATCTACACCGTGCTGGTCTGCGAGGACGAGGCGCTGATCCGGCTTGATACGGTCGATCTCCTGCAGGAGCTCGGCCATATCGCCGTCGAGGCCGAGAACGGCATGCAGGCCCTGGAGCTGCTGAGCAACGGCACCATCGATATCCTGTTGACAGATATCGGCCTGCCCGACCTGCGGGGCGACGAGCTGGCCCGGCGCGCACGGCAGATGCGCCCGGAGCAACCGGTCGTCTTCGTCACCGGACATAGCGAGGTCCCTGGATTCGAGGACGCACCGCGCACGGTGATCCTCAAGAAACCCTATGCCTTCGAAGCGCTGGAACGCGCGATCGCCGGGGTGATGGCGAAGGAGGCCGCCGAAAGCTGATCTGCTGCGCGAAGGGCTTGTCGCGGCACTTGCCCACAAGCTAAGGCTTGAAGGCTGGGTGGCGAGGCCTTAAACGGCTGCTGCGGGGCGGTTAGCTCAGTTGGTAGAGCATCTCGTTTACACCGAGAGGGTCGGCGGTTCGAGCCCGTCACCGCCCACCATGCGCAGTTCCTTCAATTGTCGGCCATTTTCGGGAACGGGCGCGCCGATGAGACGGCCCCCGGGCTCGCCCGGCCGTGCCCAGGTTCGCGAGGCTGGCGGTGCCGCTGACCTCAACGCGGCGCGCAGCGCCCCTCGCCCTGCGATCGATGGCGGCTTCCGCGACACACCGAGCGTGATCGCGGCCTCGGCCGGCCGGGCATGGATTCGCGGCAAGGCTCCTTTGCCGGATCGGTCTCACGGGGCATGCCGTGACGAATCGGACCACGCCCCTCGAAGTCCGCACCGCGCGACGAGCCAAAAGAGCGTCGATTGGGTGGATTTTCGTCGCCCGCTGTGGAAGCGACAATTTCATGGCAGCTCGCGCTTGACACTCAGCGCCCGGCACCATAATCCCAACCTCGCTGAGGCCAAGGCCTTCAGCCGCCCGCGCGGGCGTAGCTCAGTTGGTTAGAGTGCCGGCCTGTCACGCCGGAGGTCGCGGGTTCGAGCCCCGTCGCCCGCGCCATGTTTCCCCTTCATCTTCAGCTATTTGTAGCGAAGACTGAGGCTTTTGCATTAGCTGAGGCCAGCGCCTCGGCCGCCCGCGCGGGCGTAGCTCAGTTGGTTAGAGTGCCGGCCTGTCACGCCGGAGGTCGCGGGTTCGAGCCCCGTCGCCCGCGCCATTATCTTCCGCCTTCCAGTCGCGTTTCCGGCCTTCCGAGCGATCCTCGTCGCGGATTGTCGCTCACGGTTTGTCTGCCGTTTCCCTGAGCGCCAAGCCATCGCTTCAGGCCCTGCCGGGCCGTGTCGGCGAGACGAATCCTGCGCGACCGCAGTTCGGGGGCTACAAGCATCTTTCCAGAGTCCGATGCCTGCCGCCTTACGTAGCGTCAGCGAGGTCCAGCCGACGCCGGCGCTGGAGCGGTCGCCGCGCCGGGCCCGGGCGCGGCCAATTGCGCAGGGCCTGTCGCCAGCAGGTTGATGCTGACGATGACGCAGCCGCCCGGCGCCTGAAGCAGCAGGTAACGCTCGCCGGTCGCACGGAGCAGGACCGGAATGCCGGCCAGGTTGGCGATCGTGCGACCTTCCTTGCTGAACTCCGCCTGCATTGCGCCGCAGCTGCGCGCCGTCGGCACGACCTGCACCGTCGAGCCCTGGCAGCCGCCGACGGGCGTCGGCGACAGGTGGATGAAGGCTGCGGCGTTGGGCGCGGCCCGATTCCCGGACGTCATCGCGATGATCGAGCTGAACGGCCCTTGATTGGGCGCGCCCGTCAGCCAGTTCGACATGGCCGCGTGCGGCGCCCCGATCGTGCCGCTCGCCGCGCGCGCGATCCCGTCGAGACAGGTCACAATGCCGGCGTTGCGGGCGTGCATCACGGGTTGCAGCTCGCCCGCTTCGGCCTGAACCGGAGGCGGCTCAACTTTCGTCGCAGGGGATGGCGCAGGCTCCGATCGCGGCGGAGGCTGTGACGCGGCAGGTCGATGTCCCGATCGCGGCGCCGTCTGCTGCGCCTGAAGCTGCGACGCGACCAGAAGCAGGGATCCGGCAAGGACCGCCGAAAACCGCCGGCTCCGCGCGCCCGATGCCATCAGAATTCCACCGACATGCCGGCACGAGCGACATGCTCGCTGCCGCCGCCGCTGGCGTAGGAACCGTGGAGGATGACCGGCACCGCCGTTTGAAGGCGGTGCGCGACCCCGATCCCGACACCGAACTCGCCGCGATAGGTCGCGCCGTTGACGGTCAGGGTCGTCTTGCCCGGTGCCGAGGGTGTGACGACAGGTGCGAGGGCGGCGACGCCGGCGAGGCCACGACGCGATTCGCGGCGATTGCTGTCGATCTGGGTCTGCAGCCCTCCCATCTGGCTTTGCAGCCCGCCGATCTGGCCCTGCACCGCACCGAGCTGGCTCATGTTCACTGCATCGGTGGGAGCGACGCCGGCTGCGATATTGGTCAGGCGTCGCTCGCTGCCGGGCGCCCCGAATGAAACCGTGTTGGGCGCGCTGGCGATCGAGCCGGAACCGATTGCAACCGCGTTGGCGGCGCTCGCCGCCGCGCCCGGGCCGAAGGCCGCCGAGAGCAGTCCGGTTGCCGCCGCGCCATCGCCGAAGGCCGCGCCGCCATTGGAGGCCGATGCGCCCGCTCCGACAGCGACAGAGCCGGTCGCGGCCGCGCCGGCTCCGATGGCGATCGCGCTGGTGCCGGTCGAGGCCGCACCGAGGCCGAGCGCCACCGCGCCGGTCTGCGTTGCCCGTGCGCTGTCGCCTAGCGCAATGGCGGAAGCACCGCTTGCGCTGCTTAAAGCTCCAGCGGCAAGGCTTCTCGCCCCAGAGGCCGTGCTCTCGCCGCCGATCGCCGTACTCGCATCCCCGGCCGCCGAACTGAACGCCCCGAGCGCCGTGCTCTGGCCTCCGCTCGCACTGCTATCGCGCCCCAGCGCGGCAGCGTCGGCGCCGCTCGCGTTCGCACCCGCGCCGAGCGCTGCGCTCCGCGCACCACTGGCGGTGCTGTAGGCACCGACAGCGAGGCTTCGCGTGCCGGACGCCGCGCTGAAGTCGCCCAGCGCGGCACTGTACTGGCCAGTGCCCTTGGCAGCGAAACCTGCCGCCAGCGCTCCGTTCGCGGCAATCGCCTGCGCCCCGATGGCGGTGCTGGCATCACCGCCCGCCGAACTAAACGCGCCGAGCGCCGTGGTCTGACTGCCGCTGGCACGGCTGTCACGACCATAGGCAACAGCGCTGGCCGCGCTCGCGGCAGAGCCGCTGCCGACCGCCGTGCTGGCGAGTCCGCTGGCTAGGCTGTTCCGACCGCCGGCGAAGCTCTGGCTACCGCTCGCTTCGCTACTGGAGCCGACAGCGACGCTCGCCTCGCCCGTCGCCTTGCTGAAGCCGCCGAGCGCGGCGCTGTACTCGCCGCTCGCGGTGCTGGCGACGCCATAGGCGACGCTGCCGATAGCCAGGGCTTTGCTGTTGACGCCGAAGGCGGCGCTGTTGCCGCCGCTCGCCTCGCTGTCGCGGCCATAGGCGGCATCGCTGGTCTTGCTTGCAGTGGCGCCGGTGCCGACCGCGGTGCTGAAGAGGCCGGCCGCCGTCGCGCCCGACTGGGAGACGCCATCGCCGCCGCCGATCGCGATGCTAAAGTTGCCGATGGCGTGGGCGGAAGAGCTCGAATCGGCTCCGCCGCCCACTGCGATGCTGTAGATTCCGCCGGGCAGGCCGCTGCCGGCGCTAGCGCCCACCGCGATCGAGCCGACATTGGCCATCGCGTTGGAGCCGAGCGCAGTCCCTCTCGACAGGGCCACGGCGACCTCTCCAACCACCGTCGCATCGTTTCCGGAAGCGACGCCCGAAGCACCAATCGCCGTGCTTCTCTCCCCGGCGGCCGTGGCATTGCTACCGAAGGCCGCCGAGAAGAGGCCGGATTGTGCATTCACGCCGACAGCCGTCGAAAAGCCGCCACTTCCAACGGTCGTGGCGTTAGGGCCGCATGCGAATTGTCTGCCTGCGGCGTTGGCCACGCAGTCCGCGTTGGCCTGCACAGGATCGGTCGTCTGCGCCAACACGCTGGGAGAGTACGACAGCGCAATGAGCGCGCAGCCGCCGAGCGTGACCATCCGCCGTGGCCGACCTCCGAGCCGATTAGGCATGTCCCCTCCAAGACCATTTCAATGACAAGCGATCTTGCGCGGTGGGCGCGCTCGGTCTTGGGCAGGACCGCAATCTAATTTAGTTGGCGCGAAGCACCTGCCGGGTTTTGTGCGACTGTTGCTGCTGTGCGACAGGCGCTCGCGGAAGCTCGCTTGGCTTCGATTTGAACAAGCGCCCGCTCCTGTTCGCTGCGGCATTTACGTTTCCGCTAGGGAATGTCACGATCGAAGGGTCGCGGCCCGGGGGCGAAGCACGGGACATGAGCAATGTTGCCTTCACTTCGGATGAGCTGCCGGCGCATCTCGATTCCGGCGCCCGCTTCGCGCGCTGGCACGAAATCTTCGAATCGCTGACCTGCTGCTCGGACTACTTCCGCGCGGAGGACCGGCCGTTCCGGGCGCAGTTTCAATGGGCGCCGTTCGGCGATGCCTATGTCACGACCTTCGGCGGCACGTTCCAACGCATTGCCCGCACGGCGAGCGCGATCGCACGCGGCCCCGACGATGATTTCTGCATTCTTCTGAACCGGGGCCGAGAGGCGTTCAGCACCTCGCATCTCGGGGAGACCACGGTGATCCCACCGGGCGCGGTGCACATGGTGACGAACGGCGCAGCGGCGGAGATCCTTGCCGCAGCTCATTGCGAGATCAATACCGTCACGATCCGGCAGGACCGGCTGCGCGCGCTGATGCCGAGCGCCGCGGAGCTGCTCGCCCGCCCGCTCGATCCGCAACAGGCAGCCGTCCGCCATCTCGGGCGCTATGTCGAGAGCATCATCGATCTCGACGGCGCCAAGGACGACCCGGCGCTGCAGCAGCATGTCGGCACCACCTTGCTCGATCTCGTCGCGCTGGCTCTCGGTGCCGGCCGCGATACCGCGGCGACCGCCGGGATGCGCGGGCTGCGAGCGGCGCGGCTCCAGGAGATCCTGTCGGGCATCCGCGCCGGCTACACCGACCCCGGCTTCTCGCCTGCCGCCCTCGGGGCGAAACTCGATCTGTCGCCGCGTTACATCCAGGACATCCTGCACGAGACGGGGGTGAGCTTCACCGAACGCGTGCTGGACCTGCGCCTCCAGATGGCGCGCCGCATGCTGGCTTCGGCATCCGGAGCACGACTGAAAGTCAGCGAGATCGCGCTCGGCTGCGGCTTCAACGACGTGTCCTACTTCAACCAGGCTTTCCGCAGCCGCTTCGGGGCAGCGCCCACCCAGTTCCGTCTCTGAGACGCGGCCTGGCCGATCGTCGCGAGGCGAGCGGTAGGGAACGCTGACGACTCGGCGCCGTTTCTCCTTACCCATCCGGGCAAAGAAAAAGGTTGGGCCATTGGGCTCGCGTCGCGGATGCGATGCGGCGGTGGCCGATGCGCTTTAGGCTCCACCGATCCAGCCCAGCGGATCAGGGAGAAGAGCGATGGAGTGCTTTGTTGGCTTGGAC
>NZ_JAWDID010000049.1:0-38969 GCF_032464875.1 Allobosea rubneri | reverse complement strand
CCAGAACCCGATCCCATCCCGAACTCGGCCGTTAAACTCCTCAGCGCTGATGGTACTGTGTCTCAAGACCCGGGAGAGTAGGTCGTCGCCGGGCCTGTCAAGGATATACCCTCATAACAATGATGAAGTTTACGACGTTGTCGCCGATATCATGTCGGCTGCAGCGTGACTCGTTTGACGCGGGGTGGAGCAGCCCGGTAGCTCGTCAGGCTCATAACCTGAAGGTCGTAGGTTCAAATCCTGCCCCCGCAACCAAATTCAAAAACCCCGCAGGTTCGCCCTGCGGGGTTTTTGTTCGTGCTGCTGACAGCTTCTGTCGGAGCGATGCAGGAAACCGTGCGCCACCGAACGCCGAGACAGGCATAATGGCAGCGCCTGCTTTCGCGGGCCTCGCGGCAATCTGCGCGCGAGCACGTCTTCGGCCTGAAAGGAACAGCGGCATGCCCGGCAGATCCAGCGGCGCGATCCGCATCGGCATTGGCGGCTGGGTGTTCGAGCCCTGGCGCGGCAGCTTCTATCCGGACGGGCTGGCGCAGAAGCGCGAGCTCGAATATGCCGGCAGCAAGCTGACCTCGATCGAGGTCAACGGCACCTATTACGGTTCGCAGAAGCCGGAAAGTTTCGCCAAATGGCGGGCCGAAACGCCGGACGGGTTCGTCTTCGCGCTGAAGGGCTCGCGCTTCTGCACCAATCGCCGCGTCCTGGCAGAGGCCGGGCCTTCGGTGGAGAAATTCGTGACCTCGGGTATCGCCGAGCTCAAGGAAAAGCTCGGCCCGATCAACTGGCAGTTCATGGCCACGAAGGCCTTCGACCCCGCCGACTTCGAGGCTTTCCTCAAGCTGCTTCCGAAGGAGGTCGACGGCATCCCCCTGCGCCATGCAGTCGAGGTCCGTCATCCGAGCTTCCGCTCGGCTGAATTCGTCGCTCTGCTCCGCGAATACGGCGTCGCGGTGATCACCTCCGGGGATTCGGAGTATCCGGAGATCGCCGACGTCACCGCGCCCTTCGTTTATACCCGGATCATGGGCACGAAGGAGGCCGAGCCGAAGGGCTATTCCGAGAAGCAGCTCGACGCCTGGGCCGAGCGTGCCCGCGCCTGGGCGCAAGGCGGCGTGCCGACGGATCTCGATCCGGTGGCGCCGCCGGCCGAGAAAAAGCCGCGCGACGTCTTCCTCTATGTGATCAGCGGAGACAAGGTCCGCAATCCGGCGGCCGCGATGGCTCTGATCGCGCGCACCGCGCGCTGAGTGGCCTCAGGCCGGCTCGACAGCGGTCTGCTCGGCGCGCTGTGCGGGCGCTTCCTGACAGACATCGACCCATTCCGCCTGGGTCAGCGCGGCCATCCGCTCGGGGCTGATGCGGACGGCGCTCTGCGTCGAGCCCGCGGCGGGCACGACCTCGTCGAAGGCCTTGAGCGAGACGTCGCAATAGACCTGCAGCGGGCTCAGCAAGCCGAAGGGGCAGACCCCGCCGACTGGATGCCCGGTGATCGCGGCGACCTCGTCGAGGTCGAGCATGCGCGGCTTGGTACCGAAGGCGGCCTTGGTCTTCTTGTTGTCGAGCCGCGCATCGCCGCGGGTGACGAGCAGGACGACGCGCTCGCCGAGCCGCAGCGACAGGGTCTTGGCGATGCGGGCGGGCTCGACGCCGAAGGCCTCCGCCGCCAGCGTCACCGTGGCGCTGCTGCCTTCGGTTTCGAGGATCTCGATCTCGGGCGCGTGCTGCGCGAAAAAGGCGCGTACCGAAGCCAGACTCACCGCGTCCTCCCGTCGAAGCGCCAGCAGATCAGGGCCGCGACCGCGGCCGGGACGCCGAAGACCACGAGGAGGATCGGCGCCTCCTGCAGGAAGGTGTAGCCGGCGCTGTTGATGCCGACGATCAGGTTGATCACCGAGGCGACGAACCAGAGCGGGATGAACAGCCGCATCGCAAAGATCACGGGATGACGCCCGCCGGTGTTCAGCCTCGGTGCGAGGATGAGCAGCAGGCCGAGCAGCGCAAAGCCGCCGGCGATGACCTTGACGGTGTGCATCCTGCCCCCCTGCCCGCAGTTTCAGTGCCGGAAATGGCGATGGCCGGTGAAGACCATGGCCAGGCCGGCCTCGTCGGCCGCCTTGATGACCTCATCGTCGCGCATCGAGCCGCCGGGCTGGATCACCGCGGTGGCGCCGGCCTCGGCCGCGGCGAGCAGGCCGTCGGCAAAGGGGAAGAAGGCGTCGGAGGCGACGACCGAGCCCTTGGCCAGGCTCTCGGGCACGCCGGCTGCCTTGGCAGCCTCGCCGGCCTTCCAGGCGGCGATGCGCGAGGAATCGACGCGGCTCATCTGGCCGGCGCCGACGCCGACCGTGGCGAGGTTCTTGGCGTAGACGATGGCGTTCGACTTGACGTGCTTGGCGACGCGGAAGGCGAAGCGCAGATCGGCGAGCTCGGCTTCGCTCGGCTGGCGCCTGGTCACGACCTTGAGCTCCATGTCGTCGACGACGGCGTTGTCGCGCGCCTGGGCCAGGAAGCCGCCGGCAACGGTGCGCAGGGCAAGGCCGGCGGCGCGGACGTCCGGCAGGCCGCCGGTCAAGAGCAGGCGCAGGTTCTTCTTGGCGGCGACGAGCGCGATAGCCTCCTCATCCGCGTCGGGGGCGATGATCACCTCGGTGAAGATCTCGACGATCTTCTTTGCGGCCTGCGCATCGAGCTTGCGGTTTAGCGCGACGATGCCGCCGAAGGCCGAGACGGGATCGCAGGCAAGGGCCCGCTCATAGGCTTCGAGCAGCGAGGAGCCCTCGGCGACGCCGCAGGGATTGGCGTGCTTGACGATCACGCAGGCGGCGGTGCGGGCCGGATCGAACTCGGCGACGCATTCGAAGGCGGCGTCGGTGTCGTTGATGTTGTTGTAGGAGAGCTGCTTGCCCTGGACCTGGCGCGCCGTGGCGACGCCCGGGCGCTGCTCGGGTGTGCGGTAGAAGGCGGCCCATTGATGTGGGTTCTCGCCATAGCGCATGGTCTCGGCGAGGCTGCCGCCCAGCGCGCGGAAGGCCGGCGAGGTGTCGCCGAGCTCGCCGGCGAACCAGTTGGAGATCGCCGCATCGTAAGCGGCAGTGCGCGAATAGGCCTTCTGCGCGAGCTTGCGGCGCAGGCTCAGCGTGGTCGCGCCCTTATGAGCCTCGAGATCGGCGAGGACGGCGGCATAGTCGGCGGGTTCGACGACGACGGCGACGTCGTGGTGGTTCTTGGCGGCGGCGCGGATCATCGCCGGGCCACCGATGTCGATGTTCTCGATGCAGTCGTCATAGGGCTTGCCGGCCGCGACGGTCGCCTCGAACGGGTAGAGGTTCACGACCAGCAGGTCGATCGGCTTGATGCCGTGGCCGAGCATCGAAGCTTGGTGCTCGGGATGCGAGCGGATCGCGAGCAGGCCGCCATGGACCTTCGGGTGCAGCGTCTTCACGCGGCCGTCCATCATCTCAGGGAAGCCGGTCAGATCGGAGACATCGGTGACGGCAAGCCCGGCTTCGGCGATCGCCTTCGCGGTGCCGCCGGTCGAGACCAGGGCGATGCCCATGCGCGAGAGCGCCCGCGCGAACTCGATCAGGCCGGTCTTGTCGGAGACGGAAAGCAGCGCGCGCTCGATGCGGCGAAGTTCGTTCGGCATGAGGAAAAAGGTCCAAAAGTTGCGCGGCGCACCGCGAAAGGTTTCGCGCGCGCCCTATCATGCCAGAGCCTCGCTGCAAAGCATGACGGGCGCAGGCTTGCCCTGTCCGAGGCGACGGTCAGCCCTCGGAGGGCGGTTTCATCGGCGGAAAGGCGAGCGCGATCTCGGCTTCCCGGTCGAGGCCTGTGTGATGCGCGGCGGTTCCCAAGCGGGCGATGCGCCAGATGATCTTCGGGGTCGCGGCGGCGTCGAATTCGATGACCAGTTGCGAGGTGCGCCGCCTGCCGTCGGCGGCGGCGAAGAAGACGCTTTCCTCCAGTGCGACGGAGAGGCCGGACGCCTCGAAGGCCCAGACCTCGCCGGAGGGCAGGGCCAGCAAGGCGCCTTCGCCCTCGCGGATCAGGCTGGCGGTGACGCCGGGATGGAGGTGGAACCGCGCAGCGGCGGGCAGGCTCGCCATTGTGGGCGAGGCGCCGATCTCGTCCTCGCCGAGAAGCTGGCTGCCGCCCGGCGCGAGCAGCAGCCGGCGTGTGTGGACCACGCCGAAGGCCCGCTTGTAGCCGTCATGGCTGCCGACCCATTCGACGCCCTGCTCGGTCTCCTGCCGGGCGGCGCGGACATCGGCCGGCCCGGCCGTGATGCGGCGCTCGCCGAGGACCAGCCCGAAGACGCAGCTCGAGCGGTCGTCGAGGGTCACGGTCGAATGCGCCGCCGTCGAGCGGGCAGCGAGCCGCAATTCCGGCGCGCCATAGCGGCTGGCGCCGCAGTTCACGATGAGGCGCTGCGCGCCGCTGGAAAATTCGAAGCTGAGGCAACCGGCATGGGCCTCGATCGAGTTCGCGCCGCGCGGCGGCGGGCCGGCATCGACGATCACGGTGCTCGGCCCGGCGGCGAGCCGGTCATAGCCGGCATAGGCGGCGTGCTCGATCGGCCGGCCGCGCGCGTCGTCATAGGCGGCCAGCGTCGCCATCAGGTCGGGCGGGGTCGCGCCCATGCCGTTGAACAGGGCGAGCGCACCGTCGCCGTGCCGGAACAGGCGCAGATGCGGCATCATCCGATCGATCGCCATGATGATGCTGCGCGGGGGCTCGAGGCCGCGCGCCGCAAAGGTCTCGCGCAGCGGCAGGAGGTCGAGCAGCAATTCGATGATGATGCGCGGGTTGCGGCTGAGATGACCGCCATCGGGCAGGATCTGGCGTTCGAGCTCGTCCGACAGTGCGGTCTCGAAACGCCGCAGCCGGCGCTCCTGGCCGTCGAGGCAGACCGCGGCAAAGGAGACGGCGATCAGGCATTGCAGGCGCGCGACGCCCTCGACCGCGCCGGCGAGCGCCAGATGCAGCCGGTCCGTGGTCTGCCCGATATGGCGGAGGAAACGCTCGTAGAAGACATGGTCGGCGCCTTCGAGCAGCAGCGGCGAATGCGAGAGGAAGGAGATCAGCCGCCTTGCCGCCACCGCCGGCTGGCGTGCGACCTCGCCGCGATCATGCTTGTTGCCGAGGAACTCCTCGACCAGAGCGCGGGCATTGGCGCGGGCGATCGCTGTGTCGGCGGCGCGCAGGTGCCGAAGCCAGGAGAAGCCGAGCAGCGCCTCGGCCCAGGCCTCGGTCGGCGGCTCGATCTCGAAGGGCGATTCGCCATGGCTGTTCACGGTGCGCCCGGCGAAGGCGAAATAGCCGGAATAGATGTCGCTCGCCGTCGTCGGGTCGGCGGTGCGCAGATCATGCGGCGCGAAGAGCAGGCGGTTCGCCTTCAGCCGCCCGAAGGGCCAGAAGGCCCGCGCGACGCCGACGATCTGGCCACGGGTACGCTTAGCCGCGCGGCCGGTCGCCGCGCGTGCCAGTCCCCCCCGCTCAGACCAGCTCTTCAATGCCCCTGTCCGTCCCGCCGTTCCGCCGCCAGCCATGCGGCGAATCCGCAGAAGTCATAGCCTGATCAGGCGACATGCGTAAAATCCCGCCCAGCCCGACAGTCTCGGCGTTTCCCCGGCAAGCTGATGGGGCAAGGTCCGCAGCTCGCCCAGAGGTGTCAGCGCCTCAGCGATGCCGCCAATCTCCGCAGGCTCGATCGGCTTTCGGGCGAAGCCCGGCTGGCGCTCCAGGAAGGCTGCGATCTGCGCCTCGTCCTCCTGCGGCTCGAGCGAGCAGGTGCAGTAGACCAGCCGGCCGCCGGGGCGGGTCAGCTTCGCCGCCTGGTCGAGCAGGCGCGCCTGCAGGGCGGTCAGCTTGGCGATGTCCTCGGGACGCTTGGTCCAGGCGACGTCGGGATGGCGGCGGATCGTGCCGGTGGCGCTGCAGGGGGCATCGAGCAGCACGCCATCGAAGGGCTCGGCCTCGTAACGGGCGGCATCGGCGGTGACGATTTCAGCCTTCTGGCCGAGACGTTCAAGATTGGCGGCGAGCCGGCGCAGGCGCGGTCCGGAGCGGTCGACGGCGGTCACCTCGGCGCCTGCCGCGACCAGCTGCGCCGTCTTGCCGCCGGGAGCGGCGCAGAGGTCGGCGATGCGCTCACCGGGCCTGGCGCCCAGCAGCAGCGCCGGCAGCGCTGCGGCGGCGTCCTGGACCCACCATTCGCCCTCGGCGAAGCCGGGCAGGGTGGTGAGTCCCTCGCGGCCGCGCAGGCGTACCGAGCCTGTCGGCAGCACGATGCCGTCGAGCTTCTCGGCCCAACCGGCGGCATCGGCCTTGACGGTAAGGTCGAGCGGCGGCTCCTGCGCATGGGCGAGCGCGATGGCGGCGGCGGTCTCGGCGCCATAATGGCGGATCCAGCGCTCGCCCAGCCATTCAGGCGCATCGATCAGCGGGTCGAGCGCGGCGAGGATCGCGTCGCGCTCACGGGCCAGCCGGCGCAGCACGGCATTGCCGAGCGAGACATAGCGCGATGAACGCGCATCCTCGTGCAGATGGCGGATGGCGAGGTCGACGGCAGCATGGTCGGGCACGTCGAGGAAGAGCAGCTGCGCCGCGGCCGCGACCATGATCGGCTCGAACGGGCCGGAATTGCGCGGGCTGCCGCGCTCGAGCCTTGCATCGATGGCGTGGCGGATCGAGCCGAGCCGGCGGAAGGCGACGGTGGCGATGGCGCGGGCGAGGCCGGCATCGGCGGGCTCCAGCTGTGCCGCCGCAGCCAAGCGCTCATAGGTCTCGTCGAGCGCGGTTCCGGCGCGCAGGACCTCGTCGATCAGTTCGGCTGCCAGCCGGCGCGCGGCGAGCCCGGGTGCATCGTCGAGCGGCTTTGCCTCCGGCGGGGGGGCGGCGGTTTCGGGGCGCGCCATCTCAGCCCCAGGGCCCGGGTTCGCGGCCACCTGCGAAAGGATTTTGGGCGGCACCACGCAGGAAGCCGCCGGCCTGGCCGGGGACGCCCATGGCGCGCGCCTGCTCCATCAGTGCGGCGATGCGATTGCCGGTGTCGGGGTGGGTCGAGAACAGAGAATCCATGCCGCGTCCACTCAGCGGGTTGATGATGAACATGTGCGCCGTAGCAGGCTTCTGTTCCGCCGTCTCGTTCGGGATGTGGGCGACACCGCCGGCGATCTTGGCGAGCGCATCGGCGAGCGCCGCCGGATTGCCGCAGATCTCGCCGCCGATCCGGTCGGCCTCGTATTCGCGCGAACGCGAGATCGCCATCTGGATGATCGTTGCCGCCAGCGGCGCAAGAAGCGTCACCAGAAGCTGGACGATGATGTTCGGACGCTGGTCACGCGAGCCGAAGAACATGCCGAAACTGGCGATGGTCGAGATCGCGCCGGCCATGGTCGCGGTGATCGTCATGGTCAGCGTGTCGTGATTCTTGATGTGCGCCAGCTCGTGCGCCATCACGCCGGCGAGCTCGTCATAGCTGAGCGTGCGCAGGATGCCGGTGGTCGCGGCGACGGCGGCGTTCTGCGGATTGCGACCGGTGGCGAAGGCGTTGGGCTGGTCTTCGTGGATGATATAGACGCGCGGCATCGGCATGTTCGCCCGCGCCGCGAGGTCGCGCACCATCCCGTAAAGCTCCGGCGCTGCGCGTTCGTCGACCTCTTCGGCATTGTGGGCGGCCAGCGCCAGCTTGTCTGAATTCCAGTAGCTGAACAGATTGGTCGCGACCGCGATGCCGAGTGCGATCAGCATGCCGCCGGCGCCCGCCAGCAGATAGCCGACGGCGCCGAACAGGGCGGTCAGCGCTGCCATCAGCATGCCGGTACGGACATAGTTCATCGATCACCTCTCGCTTGCTCGAGCATTCGCGCCACGGCGCCCTCGCCTGGCGCCGAATTCATCCCTATGTGGTGAAGACGATGCGGATCCTGCAAGAGATCGAGGCCAGTATGGGCGCGAATGCGGAAAAGAGCGAGCCTTCCGGCGAGCCTGCGGCCAGGGAACTGACGCCGGCGGCGCAGCGCGCGCTCGCCGAGGCCCAGGCGCGGCGCGCCGCCGTCGACGCCAAGGCGGCGGCGCTCGGACGCGACAAGGAGATCGCCGGTCGCGGCGGGCTCGAGCCGGTGCGTTATGACGACTGGGAAGTGAAGGGCATCGCCAGCGACTTCTGAGGTCGCGGCGAAGCCCTGCGGCCGCCTTCAGGCGGCGCGGCGGCTCGGGGCTTGCGCCGGCGCGGCGGCATCGCGGCTCGTCGTCCGGAAAGCGCTCATCAGCTGGTTCAGCCGCTCGATCTGATCGAGCAGGGTCCGGGCCGAAGCCGCGCTCTGCTCCGCCAGGGCGGCGTTGCTCTGGGTCATCTCGTCCATATGGCTGACGGTACGGGCCATCTCGTCGATGCCGTTGGCCTGCTCGCCGGTGGCGGCGGCGATGTCGTTGACCGTGGCCGAGACCTGCGTCGAGGCATCGACGATCTTCTCCAGCGTCTCGCCGGCCTGTCGGACCAGGCGAACGCCTTCGACGACCTCGGCATCGGAGGAGCCGATCAGGCTGGTGATGTCCTTGGCCGCGCCGGCCGAGCGCTGCGCCAGCGCCCTGACCTCGGCGGCGACCACGGCGAAGCCGCGGCCGGCATCGCCGGCGCGGGCGGCCTCGACCGCCGCGTTGAGGGCGAGGAGATTGGTCTGGAAGGCGATGCCGTCGATCACGCCGGTAATCTCGGAGATCTTCTTCGAGGCTTCCTCGATGCGGACCATCGCCTGGATCGCATCCTTGACGATCTCGCCGCCGGTACGGGCGACGGCCGATGCATTGTCGGCGAGGACGAGCGAATCGCGCGAGGACTGGGCCGAGCTCTTGACCGAGGCGGTGAGTTGCTCGGTGGTCGCGGCGGTCTGCTGCAGCGCCGCAGCCTGCTGCTCGGTGCGCGAGGAGAGATCGTCGGCGCCCGAATTGATCTCCTGCGACGACGCGGCGATCGCAGCCGAGCTCGTCTTGATCGTGGCGACCATCTCGCCCAGCCGGGTCATGGCGTGGTCGAAGTGCTCGCCGATGCTGGCGTATTCCTCCGGCATGTCGTCGGGCACGCGGTGGCTGAGATCGCCTTGCGCGAGGGCTGCCATGGCGGCGCTGACATAGCTGATCGCCTTGTCGCGCTGGCGGGCCTTGATCTCCTCCTGGGCGCGGGCTTCGGCCTCGGCCTTCAGCCGGGCGGTCTCGGAAGCCTCGACATAGACGGTGATGGCGTAGTCCATGTCGAGCATGGCCGCCTTGACGATCGCGCCGATCTCGGCGCTGCGCTCGGCTGCGCCCGGCAGCTTGCCGCCGAAACGGCTCTTCGGCCAACGCTCCTCGAGGACCTTGCCGATGATCTGCTCCAGCAGCAGGGCGTAGCCGCCGATATACCAGCGCGGCTCCAGTCCGATCCGGGCATGGACTTCGCCGATGGTGGTGACGGAGCGGACGTAATCCTGGTCCGGCTGGCCGCTGGCGATGGCCTGCCAATGGTCGAGCTGCCGGCTCTTGGCCTTGTCCATATGGCCGGGCGACCTGAAGAAGGCGTTGGTCTCCGGGAAGCGGGCGACCTGACCGTAGAAGGCGTCCAGCGCCTCGGGCAGCGCCGCACGGACGACATCCTGGACATTGGCCATGTGCGCACGCGTCTCGGCGTCGAACTTCAGGAAATCAAGACGACGGCTGAGATGGTCCGCTGACGACATCATGGGCTCCAGAATCAATCGGCGCAGAAGCGCCCGGATCGTTCTGGAACAGCGCCGGTTAATGATTGTGCAGATTTGGTGATGCCGTTGCGGTCATGCATGGCGACATTGCATGAGGTGCATAGCCCTGCGCTGCCGGCCACAAGCGCAAACGCGGTTGCAATGAGAAGCGTCCTGCGGCCTAAAGGCCGTAAGGTAAACGGGGCGGATTATCGGCATGGGCGGCGACGTACAACGCATCGAGTCACTCCGGCGACTTCTGGCCGAGGCGCATGCGAAACTCGGGCTGAAGCTCGGCTTTTCCCTGTGGGATGGCTCGCGGGTTCCCGCCGACTGGCCGCAGGACGGCCTGGCGATCGCGATCCGCGATGGCGGCGCCGTCTCGGCACTGCTGCGCAAGCCGAAGCTCGACACGCTGCTCAATCTCCACATCTCCGACCGGATAGCGATCGAGAACGGTTCGATCTTCGACCTCGCCGCGGCGCGGCCGGAGGGCAAGGTCGGCAGGCTGGCGCGGGGCATCCCGAAATCGGCGGTGTTCGACGTGGTGCGCCGCTTCATCTTCGCGCCGGGCTCGGCCCCGGCGGCTGTCGCGCATCGCAAGGGCGACGAGATCGCGCGCGATGGCGATCCGGCGACCAACAAGGCCAATGTCGCCTATCACTACGACGTCTCGAACGAATTCTACCGGCTCTTCCTCGACGAGGAGATGGTCTACACCTGCGCCTACTTCACCGAGGAGCACGGCGATATCGGCCGGGCCCAGCGCGACAAGCTCGACATGATCTGCCGCAAGCTGCGCCTGAAACCGGGCGACAAGCTGCTCGACATCGGCTGCGGCTGGGGCGCGCTGATCTGCCATGCCGCCCAGCATTACGGTGTCGAGGCGCATGGCGTGACGCTGGCAGAGGAGCAGCTGAAGTTCGCGCGCGAGAAGGTCGAGCGGCTCGGGCTGCAGGACCGGGTGACGCTGCATCTCAAGGACTTCACCCAGATGGAGGGCGTCTTCGACAAGATCTCCTCGATCGGCATGTTCGAGCAGGTCGGCATCCGCAACCACCAGACCTATTTCCAGGCGGTGAACCGGCTGCTGCGGCCGCGCGGGCTTTATCTGCACCACACGATCTCGCGCCGTGCGAAGAAGACCGAGAAGGCCTTCAACAAGATGCCGCCCGAGTATCGCGCCCTGGTGCGCTACATCTTCCCGGGCGGCGAGCTCGATCATCTCGGCATGTCGATCGCCAATCTCGAGCGCTACGGCTTCGAGGTGCACGATGTCGAGGGCTGGCGCGAGCACTACCAGCGCACGACCCGGTTGTGGTGGGAGCGACTGAACGCGCGCAAGGCGGAGGCGGAGGCCGAGATCGGGGCGGAGCGCACGCGGATGTGGCTGCTCTATCTCGCCGGCTGCTCGCTCGCCTTCGAGCGCGGCGGGGCGCTGATCAACCAGACGCTGGTTTCGAAGCGCCGCAAGGGGCCGTCTGGCCTGCCGCTGACGCGCGAGGACCTCTATCGCTGAGCGGGCGGCGTCAGGAGAGGCGCGGTGGCAGGAGTTCGAGCGGGCGGGTCGCCAGCGTCACCCCGCCCGGCTCGCGGCCGGTGGTGAAGCGGGCATAATGCAGGGCGGCATCGAGGCTGGCGAAGTAGCCGCCGCCGCGCCCATGCGTCTCGACGGCGATCCAGAAGCCCTCGCGATCACGGCCGACCTCGAAATGCGGGCTGACCGGCAGGGAGGCGACGGAGATTTGCGGGGCCGGCATGGCGGCACCTCTCAGAAGAAGCCGATGGTGACGGCGAACGCGAGTCCGGCGCCGAAGACGATGACGGCGACGAGCGCGGCTTCGAGACCGGCGAGAAGGGCCGGAGTGTTGCTGGCGATGGCGGAGCGGGAAAGCGAGAACATGGCGAAATCCCCCGACGCGGCGGTGCGTCCATGAGGCCGGCTTGTCCGGCTCAGCTGCGGTTTCGCTGGCGGGGATAGAAAACGGCTGGCGGCGGGCAATAAAAAAGGCGCCTCCCTTTCGGGAAGCGCCTTGCGGCCAAAGCCGCCGGATTGATCTCTACTTCTTCACGAAGGCATCGAGCTTTCCATAATGCTCGGCCAGCAGATAGTAGAAGGTCAGGCGCGACTTGGTCTTGTCGGCCTTCATGTGCTCGCAGATCGCCTTGATCGAGGCGTCGAGATCGCCGCCGTTCAGGCCGAGCTTCTTCTTCAGGAAGTTCTCGCGGACGCGCTCCAGCTCGGCCGGGTCGGAACAGGCGACGTAGCGCGTATCGGGCTTGCTCATGACCAGTGCGTAGGATTTGGACATGCCGGCGAAAGCCGCTTCATTGACGGCCTTTTTGGCGAACTTCTTGACGTCTGCGAGATGATCCATCGGTAGCCCCTCTGAGACTCTGCGGTTCGAAGTTGAGCAAGACTGGCGTCGCGCGCGGCGAACGATATCCGGCTTTCTTCCCGCAGGCGAGAGGGCAAGCGAATGCAATGCGACTTTACGGCAGGGACGCGATTCCCGCCGTAAAGCCGGCTGTCTCAGGGCATGACCACGACCGGGGCGCCCATCCGGACCCGGGCGTAGAGATCGATTACATCCCGGTTGTGCATGCGGAAGCAGCCATAGGATGCCGCCGTGCCGACCGAGCGCGGATTATTGGTGCCATGGATGGCGTATTCGCCGCCGGGCCCGAGGCCGATGACGCGGGCACCCATCGGATTGTTGGGGGCGCCGCTCGGGATGATGTCGGGAATCGAGGGGTTGTCGCGCTTGACCGAGGCCGGCGGGCTCCATGACGGTTCGACCGCGAGCTCCTCGATGTATTTGACGCCACGCCATTGCTTGCCGGCCTTGCCGACGGCGATGGTGTAACGCAGCGCCTGGCCGGGGGCGGCGATGAAATAGAGCTTCCGCTCGGCGGTGCGGATGACGATCGTGCCCGGCTGGTAGCGAAGATCGGGAAACTCGACGACTTCGCGGGCCTGTACCGGGCGCAGCGCGAGCAGCATCAGCAGCAGCGCGAACCCTGCCGCGAGAATGAGATCGATCGGCCCGTGTCGGCGGGTCATGTCTTTCGCCTCCTACGCGGCCAGTGCCGCCTCGCGGGCGATTTGAAGAAGGCGCCAGTGAATCACCGGTTCAGCGAGATGGTGAACGGTCGATTCAGGATGAATCGCACCTGAATCGGGCTCGGATCAGGCGAAGGCGGCGCCGAAGGCCAGGGCTGCGATCAGCAGGGACAGAGCGGCGGCTAGCAGTAGATCGATGGGCCCGTGCGGGATGCTCATGGTGGCTCCCTCCGACTCGCTGCGCGCCCGCAGGCTCGTAGCGTAAGCCCCGTCATGACAGCGCCGGCTGCGGTGGTCCATGGTCGGGACGCGCAAGCCTCAATGGCGGGTTAAGCCTCTGCGTCGCATTCGGCGCAAGCGGCCGGAGCGCGACGATTCAAGCCTTCTCGACGATCAGCGTCGCGCCCTCCACCCGGACGACCCGCACCTCGGAGCCGGCGAGCAGCTCTGGGCCGGTAACGCGCCAGGAGGAATCGCCGACGCGGATGCGGCCCTCGCCGCCGGTCATGGTCGCCTCAAGCTTGAAGACCCGGCCGATCAGTTGCCGGCCGCGATCGTTCAGGCCGTGGGCGGCATCGGGCTCCTCCGCCTTGCGCCTTGTCGCGATGCGGCCGACCAGGACGCTGGCGACGGCGAAGGCGGCGAAGACGAGCCAGGCGCCCTGCCAGGCGATGCCGGTGAGCCCGACGACGGCGCCGGTGAGCAGCGCCGCGAGGCCGAGCCAGAGCAGGAAGACGCCGGGCGCGAGCGTCTCGCCGCCGATCAGGACGAGGCCGAGCACGATCCAGGCCCAGCCGCCGAAGGAGGCGAACCAGTCGAGCATGTCAGGCTCCGGGGCTGCGGCCGGCGGCCGGAACCGAACCGGCGCGGCGGCTCTCGATCGCCTCCTCGCCGAAAACCGCCTTGGTCAGCTGGGCGATGCCGCCAACCGTGCCGGCGAGCGCGGCGGCTTCGACGGGAACGATCACCAGCTTGCTGTTGCTGGCGCTGGCCATCGCCTTGAGCGCGTCGGTGTAGCGCTCGGCGATCAGGAAATTGGCGGCCTGGATGTCGCCGCGGCTGATCGCCTCGCTGACCATGGCGGTGGCGTTCGCTTCGGCCTGGGCGAGACGCTCGCGCGCTTCGGCATCGCGCAGCGCCGCCTCCTTGCGGCCCTCGGCGGCGAGGATCTGCGACTGCTTCTGGCCCTCGGCCTTGAGGATCTCGGCCTGGCGCAGGCCTTCGGCCTCGAGCACGGCGGCGCGCTTCTCGCGCTCGGCCTTCATCTGGCGGTTCATCGCCCCCGCGATGTCGGCCGGCGGCAGGATGTCGCGGATCTCGATGCGGGTGACCTTGACGCCCCAGGGCGAGGCGGCGGCGTCCATGACGCGCAGCAGCCGCTCATTGATCTCGTCGCGATGCGAGAGCAGCTGGTCGAGATCCATCGAGCCGACGACGGTGCGGATATTGGTCATGGTCAGGACCATCAGTGCATCGTCGAGGCTCGCGACCTCGTAGCGGGCCTTGGCGGCGTCGAGCACCTGGAAGAAGGCCGCAGCGTCGATGCGCACGCCGGCATTGTCCTTGGTGATCGCCTCCTGGCTGGGAATGTCGAGCACCTGCTCCATGACATTCACCTTGTGGCCGACCCGGTCGATATAGGGCACGATCAGGCCGAGCCCGGCGCCGAGCGTGCGTGAATAACGGCCGAAGCGCTCGACGGTGTAGTTGTAGCCCTGCGGGACCGTGCGCACGCCGAGCGCGATCGTCAGGATGACCAGCGCCACCAGCGCGACGACGACGATATCGAACCCGTACGGACCCATGAAACCAGTCTCCCATCCAGTCTGCGGCCATCAAGCTGATGATTGCGAAGCTTTGATGCAAGCTCGCGCCGGGATCAGCCTTCCAGCGCCTTGACGACGCGCCACATCGTTTCACCGATGGCGTTGCATTCCTCGTCGCTGAGGACGCCCATCATCACTTCGATCCTGGCGGTATGGATTGCCAGAGCCTTGCGGGTGAGCGCCTCGCCCTCCGGCGTCAGCCAGAGCCGGCGGACGCGCTTGTCGGCCTCGTCATTGCGGCGTTCGATCAGGTTACGACGCTCCAGCTCCGGCAGCAGCATGCTCATGGCACTGCGCCCGACGAGCAGCTTCTCGGCCAGCGCCTGCTGGGTCAGCCCCGGCGTGCGGAAGACATTGGCGAGCACGTCGTAATGGGCGAGCTGGATGCCGAGCGGCGCCAGCGCCTCCGAGAACACCTTCTTCCAGAGCTGGTGCATGCGAGCGACGGCGAGCCAGTTCTTGAAGCGCGGCAGATCCCAGGGCAGCCCGGTGCCGCCGGCGCGTCCAGGCTCTCCCGGCGGCTCACCTGCCGGTGCGGAAATCGCCTCTTGCTTTTTGTTCATGGCTGAACATACTCGTTCAAGACTGAACAAACAGGGTTCCCGATCATGCCCAGCGCAGCCCTCAGCGTCATTCGTCCTCTCGTCCGCATCGGCAGCTTCATCGCCCCGCGTACCGCAGGGCGCGCCGCTTTCAAGCTCTTCTGCACGCCACCGCGCCTGCCGGGCCCGCAGAGCCGGACCGGCAAGGCGATCATCGCCGCCCGCGCCCGGCTCGCGCCGGCGATCAGGCAGGCGGTATCCTACCCGTGCGGGACGGTCAGCACCTATCTGTTCGAACCGGAGCCCCGCTTGCAAGATGGCGATGGCCCGGCGCCGACGGTGATCCTGCTGCATGGCTGGAACAGCGAGGCGGCGTTCATGACCGCCTTCGTCGCACCCCTGCTGGCGCAGGGGTTCCGCGTCGTCGCCTTCGACATGCCGGCGCATGGCGCCTCGACCGGGGCGGAGCTCAACATCCCGCTCGGCGTCGCCGCGCTTGCCGCGGTCGCCCGGGTGTTCGCCCCCGTCCATGCGGTCGTGACGCATTCCTTCGGTGGGGCGATCGCGCTCGCAGCCCTCGCCGGCAGCGTGCCGGGCCAGCCATCGGTCGAGGCGCGCCGGCTCGCGCTGATCGCGGCGCCGTCCTCCATTGCGATGATCACGCGCAATTTCGGTGCGACGATCGGGCTCGGCCGGCGCGGCCAGGCAGCGCTGGAGAAGCGCATCCACAGCGTCGCCGGCAATCCGATCGAGGTCTTCGAGGGCCGCGAGCAGCTGGCTGCGATCAGCCTGCCGACGCTGGTGATCCATGACCGGCAGGATCGCGAACTCGATTTCCACCATGCCGAGGCGCTGGCGGCGGCAGGACCCTTCGTGACGCTTGAGGAGACAGGCGGGCTCGGCCACCGCCGCATCCTGCAGGCGAAGCCGGTGGTCGAGAGCGTGACGCGCTTCGTGGTGGGGTAGCGGCAGCGGCATTCTCGGGCGCAGCCCTCGGGTCCGACCTCTGACCGGCCCAAGGATAAAGTCCGCGCAGACCCGAGAAGCTCGGAAACGCGAGGGCGCCTTCTCGTCCTGAGATGCCCGGGTCAAGCCCGGGCATGACGGGCAAGCCTCACACCCAGCCCATCAGTTCGCGGCGAACCAGCGCCTCGATCACGTCGATGCCCTCGGCGGAATCGTTGAGGCAGGGCAGATAGGCGAATTTCTCGCCGCCATTGTGCAGGAAGATCTCGCGGTTCTCGCCGTCGAGTTCTTCGAGGGTCTCCAGGCAGTCGGCCGAGAAACCGGGCGCGACGATGGCGAGAGACTTGGCGCCGCCCTGCGCCAGCGCCTTCACCGTCTCGTCGGTATAGGGCTGCAGCCATTCATCGGGCCCGAAGCGCGACTGGAAGGTCATGCGGAAGCGCTCTTCCGGAAGCCCGAGCGCGTCGCGCAGCAGGCGCCAGGTCTTGGCGCACTGGCAGTAATAGGGGTCGCCCTTGAGCAGGTTCTCCTTCGGCATGCCGTGGAAGGAGCAGAGAATGATCTGCGGCTCGAAATCGAGCTTGGCGAGCGAGGCCCGCATCGAGGTCGCGAGCGCCCCGATATAGGCGGGATCGTCATGGTAGGCCGGCACGGTGCGGACCGCCGGCTGCCAGCGCATCTCCATCAGGGCCCGGAAGGCGTGGTCGCAGGCGGTCGCCGTCGTCGGGGCGGCGTATTGCGGATAGAGCGGCACGAACAGGATGCGGTCGCAGCCCTCGTTCTGGAGATGCTGGATCCGGCTCTTCACATCGGGAAAGCCGTAGCGCATCGCCCAGTCGAAAACGATCCGCTCGCCGGCAAAGGCGTTCAGACGCTGCGCCAGCTGCGCGGTCTGCGAGCGGGTGATCGTCTTGAGCGGGCCCTCGTCGCGCTCCTTGTTCCAGATCGTCGCGTAGTCCTTGCCCTTCCGGCCGGGCCGCGTCGAAAGGATGATCAGGTTGAGGACCGGCCACCATTTCCAGCGCGGCTCCTCGATCACCCGGCGATCGGAGAGGAACTCCTTGAGGTAGGCGCGCATCGGCCAGTAGCTGGTGCCTTCCGGCGTGCCGAGATTCATCAGCAGCACGCCGATCCGGCCGGAGCGGACACGCGGATGGTCGGCCGGCTTGGCGATGGCGGGCGCCGCGGGCAAGCCGGCTTCGGCGTTCGTGTCGATGCGCTTTTCCATGGCCTGTGATTTAGACGAGTTCCGGCTTTCGTCCAGTCGGCAGAGGCGTTTCGCCAGCGGGGTGCGACAATGCGGAAGCTGTTTTTGCGGTGAACACGCCTTTGCCGCGTCCGGCATCTCGCCAACTCGGCGCGGCTCTTGCTAGTCTGGAAAAAATCAAATCCGGAGGGGTTGGCCTATGACCAAGATGACCCGTCGCCGCGCGCTGAGCGTGCTCGCCGCCCCAGCAGCCATGGCGGCGACCGCCCCGGTGGCGAAGGCGCAGGCACCCGCTCCGAGCTTCACGCTGCTGCTCGTCAACGACATCTACAAGATGAGCGACGACAAGGGCAAAGGCGGCTTCGCCCGGGCTTCGGGCATCGCCAAGGCGGAACGGGCGCGCGGCGTGCCGGTGCTGTTCTGCCATGCCGGCGATTGCTATTCGCCCTCGCTGATGTCGGGCTTCGACCAGGGCGCCCATATCGTCGCGATGCAGAACAAGATGGGGCTCGACGTCTTCGTGCCCGGCAATCACGAATTCGACTTCGGCAAGGACAACTATCTCAAGCTCGCCGCTGCCCAGAGCTATCCGACCTTCGCGGCGAACCTGCGCGACGCGGCCGGCAACCCGCTGCCCGGGCACAAGGATTCGCAGATCTTCGAGCTCGGTGGCTTCAAGGTCGGCGTCATCGGCACGACCTATGACCCGACGCCGCAGCTCTCCAATCCCGGTGACCTGAAATTCTCCTCGACCATGGAGGCGCTGCGGCGCGAGGCGCGGGCGCTGAAGGCGCAGGGCGCCGACATCCTGGTCGGCGTCGTCCATGCCGACCGCGCCACCGATCTCCAGATCGTGCGCTCGCGCGTCGTCGACATCCTGCTGACCGGCCACGACCACGATCTCGCCATCGCCTATGACGGCAAGGTGGTGATGGTCGAGTCGAACGAGGAGGGCAATTACGTCACCGCCATCGACATCGCCGCCAAGGCGAGCGGCGAGGGCGCCAATCGCCGCGTCGAGTGGACGCCGACCTTCCGCGTCAACGACAGCCGCGCCGCGACGCCGGATCCCGAGGTCGCCGCCATCGTGAAGGGTTACGAGGCCGAGCTCTCCAAGGAGCTCGACATCGAGATCGCGACGCTGGCGGCCCCGCTCGATTCCCGCACCGGCATGATCCGCACCCAGGAGACCGCGATCGGCAACCTGATCGCCGATGCGATCAGGAGCGCGACCGGCGCGCAGCTCGCCATCACCAATGCCGGCGGCATCCGCGCCAACAAGCAGTACCCGGCCGGCCACAAGCTGACGCGGCGCGATGTTCTGAGCGAGCTGCCCTTCGGCAATGCGACGGTGATGGTCGAGATCCCCGGCAAGGATGTCAGGGACGCGATCGAGAACGGGCTGCGCGACGCGCCGCAGGGCGCGGGCCGCTTCCCGGTGATCTCGGGCATGAAGTTCGAGGCCGATCTGAAGCAGCCGCAGGGCTCGCGCGTCACCGCCGTCACCGTCGACGACAAGCCGATCGACCCGGCCGGCAAGTACACGGTCGCGTCGAACAACTTCATGCTCGAGGGCGGCGACGGCTACACCGCGCTCGGCCGTGGCAAGACACTGATCGGCCTCACCGACGGCAAGCTGATGGCCAATGAGGTGATGGTCTATGTCCGCCGGCTCGGCACCGTCGACGCCAAGATCGAAGGGCGGGCGGTGCTGAAATAGCAAACCTCGGCCTGATCGCAGCTATATCAGTCATCCCGGGCGACCGAAGGGAGACCCGGGATTCAGGCCTGACCCTGGCCGATTGAGGTTCAGGCCTGGATCCCGGCTCTTCGCTGCGCTACGGCCGGGATGACCAAGTCTTCTCCCGCCAGCAGTATTGACGATGCCGACCTTCTGCACGGCGCTCGCCGCCTTTCTTGCTTCGCCCGCCTCCGCTTCCTGGCGCGATGTTCCGGTCTTCAGCGATGAGACGGTGGCGCGTGCCTGTGCTGCGGTCGATGCCGAGCGCGCCGCGGGCCATGTCGTGGCTCCGGCGCCGGAGCGGTTCCTGGCGGCGTTGGCGCTGACCCCGCTCGATGCCGTCCGCGCCGTGATCCTCGGTCAGGACCCCTATCCGACGCCAGGCCATGCCAACGGGCTCGCCTTCTCCTATGTCGGCCCGCCGCCGCTGCCGCGCTCGCTGGTCAACATCTACAAGGAGCGGGCCGAGGACCTGAATCTCGCCGCGCCGCCTGGCGGCGATCTCTCCGACTGGGCCAAGCAGGGCGTGCTCCTGCTCAACACGGCGCTGACCGTGCGCGAAGGCGCCAGCAAGGCGGGCTCGCATCTGTCTCTCGGCTGGGGCGCGGTGACGGATGCGGTGATCGCGGCCGTCTCGGCCTCGCGGCCGCATGTCGTCTTCCTGCTCTGGGGCGCACCGGCGCAGGGTAAGCGCGGCCTGATCGACGAGAGCCGCCATCTCGTCATCGCCAGCCCCCATCCCTCGCCGCTCTCGGCGCGGCGCGGCTTCTTCGGCTCGAAGCCGTTCTCGCGCGCGAATGCGTGGCTCGAGACGAAGGGGCAGCCGGCCATCGACTGGTAAGCGCGGGGAACCCCCTCTCCCGGAAGGAGAGAGGTAGGGGTGAGGTGTTCGGACTGCAAACGTTGGCCTGAACCCGACCACCCGGTCAGCTCTCCCGAAACTGATCTGGCGGGTCAGCCCACCGGCCGCTCGTCGGCGATGACCTTACCGTCATTGGGGAGGGCGCCGAGCGGCAGGACCTCGACGGTGCCCTTGAGCTTCGTCACCTGCTGCAGGGTCGAGGAGACCGCGTCGATGAAACCCTTCGGCTCGGCATAGATCTCGGCCTTGAGGGTCATCGTGTCGACCTCGTCGGCGCGGCCGACGACGAGCCTCAGCTTGGCGATCTCGGCATGGCGCCGGGCGATCTCGGCGACCTGCTCGGGCCGGACGAACATGCCCTTGACCTTGGCGGTCTGGTCGGCCCGGCCCATCCAGCCCTTGATGCGGGCATTGGTTCGGCCGCTGGCGCTGGCGCCCGGCAGCACCGCGGTGAGATCCCCGACGGCCAGCCTGATCTGCGGATGATGCGGGTCGAGATTGGTGACGACGATCTCGCCGACCTCGCCTTCTGCGACCGGGTCTCCGGTGCCCGGCCGGACGATCTCGACGATCAGGTTCTCGTTCAGCACCATGCCGTCGCGGGCCGAAGTCTCATAGGCGATCAGGCCGAGATCGGCGGTGGCGTAAAGCTGGTAGGCGTCGATGCCGCGTGCCCGCACCCAATCCTGCAGCGAGGGCGGGAAGGCGGCGCCCGAGACGACGGCGCGCTTGATGCAGGAGATGTCGACGCCGCGCGCATCGGCAGCCTCGATCAGGATCTTCAGGAAGTCCGGCGTGCCGGTATAGGCGCTCGGCTTATAAGCGCCGATCACTTCGAGCTGCTGCTCGGTGTTGCCGGGGCCGGCCGGGATGACGGCGCAGCCGATGGCCCGGGCGGCGGAATCCATGATGAAGCCGCCGGGCGTCAGATGGTAGCCGAAGGTGTTCAGCACGATGTCGCCCTTGCGGATCCCGGCGGCGAACAGGCCGCGCGCGGTGCCCCAGGGGTCGCTGGCGGTGCCTTCCGGCTCGAAGATCGGCCCAGGCGAGGTGAAAAGCCGACCGAAGGAGCCGAGCGGCGCGGTGGTGAAGCCGCCGAAAGGCGGCGCCGCCTGCTGGAGCGCTGGCATGTCGGCCTTGCGCAGGACCGGCAGGCGCGCAAGGGCGGCGCGATCGCGGACCGCGGCCGGATCGATGCCGGCGAGATGGACGCGATAGCCCGGCGTCGCCAGCGCTGCCTCGAGTACGGCGGGCAGGCGGGCGAACAGAGCGGCCTCGCGGGCCGCTGGCGATAGCGTTTCGAGATCGTCGTAATGCTCGCTCATCGCTCGGTCCTCGGGGGAATGGCGTCGCTCATCGGATGAAGCGCAGGAGGCGCAGGAAGTTCAGCAGCCCGACCAGTGCGCCGGCGACATAGGTCAGCGCCGCCGCTCGCAGCACGCCGCGCGCCGCCGGCACGTCGCCGGGGTGGAGATAGCCGTCGGTGGTCAGGATCGGCAGCGCCTTGCCGAAGCTGGCGTCGAATTCGAGCGGCAGCGTCACCAGATGCACGACAAGGCCGATGCCGAGCAGCGCGATGGCGAAACCGAACTGCATCAGGGCGATCGAGGGCACGCGGGTCAGGATCGCAACCAGCGGGGCGGTGACCAGCACGACCATCGCGACCTTGTCGATCATGCCGAGCAGGCGCGCGAGCCCGGTGCGGGCGATGAACAGGGTGCTGCCCTGCGCATGCTGGATGGCATGGCCGACCTCATGCGCGGCGACCGCCACGGCGGTGATCGAGCGGCCGTCATGATTGCCCGGCGAGAGGCGGACCGCACGGGCGTCGGGGTCGTAATGGTCGCCCGCGGCCGTGGTCTCGACCGCGACCGCGCCGAGCTGGAACCGGTCGAGCAGATGGCGGGCGAGCTCGCCGCCGGTTCCCGGCAGGTCGGGCCGCGCCACGGCGTGCCTTTCCATCTCGCGACGGACCCAGAACTGCGGTCCGAAGATCAAGGCGAGGAGCAGGAGGACGATGACGAGATAGAGCATCGCTCAGGCCCTGGACCCTTCATGCGGCGGATTCGCGGCCGTTGTGCTCAAGACAGCCAGCGCTTGCGGCGCTTGTAGCTCTTGACCTCGCGGAACGACTTCTTGGCCCCTTCGGCAACCCCGAGATAGAACTCCTTGACGTCCTCGTTCTCGCGCAGCATCTGCGCCTCGCCGTCCATGACGACGCGGCCGGTCTCCATGATGTAGCCATAGGTGGCGTAGCGCAGGGCCATGTTGGTGTTCTGCTCGGCGACGAGGAAGGACACGCCCTCCTCGGCATTGAGCCGGCGCACGATCTCGAAAATCTCCTCGACGATCTGCGGCGCCAGTCCCATGGACGGCTCGTCGAGCAGGATCATCTTCGGCTTCGACATCATGGCGCGGCCGACCGCGCACATCTGCTGCTCGCCGCCGGAGGTGTAGCCGGCCTGTGAGTTGCGGCGCTGCTTCAGGCGCGGGAAGAGCTCGTAGATCTTCTCGAGGTCGCGCTTGATCGCGGCATTGCCGTCGCGCCGGGTGAAGGCGCCGGTCAGGAGGTTCTCCTCGATCGAGAGATGGCCGAAGCAGTGCCGGCCTTCCATGACCTGGATGCAGCCGCGGCGCACCAGCTCGCTCGGCGACATCCGGTCCACCCGCTCGCCGTCGAAGACGATCGAACCCTTGGTGACCTCGCCGCGCTCGGCCTTGAGCAGGTTCGAGATCGCCTTCAGCGTCGTGGTCTTGCCGGCGCCGTTGGCTCCGAGGATCGCGACGATGCCCTTGCGCGGCACCTGCAGCGAGACGCCCTTCAGCACCAGGATGACGTGATCGTAGATCACCTCGATATTGTTCAGCGACAGGATGGTGTCCGTCGCGGTCGCTGCCGTGGGCATTTCCAGGGTGGCGGTGGACATTGAACCTCCAATCCTTCTCCCCTCGGGGGGAGAAGGTGGCCCGGCGTCAGCCGGGTCGGATGAGGGACGGACGGATGAGGTGGTGCAAGACTTCCCTCATCCGTCTGCTTCGCAGACACCTTCTCCCCCCGGAGGGGAGAAGGATTGGCACTCGTCAGATCAGGACGACTTCTCGCAGGACTCGGTGCGCTTCGGCCAATTGCCGGCCTTCTCGACATAGTCCTTGGCGTTGGCCTCGATCAGCGGCCGGACCTCGTCCTTCATCGGCTCGATCCAGTCGCCCTTGCGGGTCCACTTGGCTCCGTCCCACTCGGCGACGAACATCTTGCTGTGGCCGGAATGGTCGGTGCAGGAGACCTGCGTCGGCGTGGTGAAGTCCTTCATGCCGAGCTCGGCGAGGCGAGCCTCGGTGATGTTCAGGGCTTCCAGGCCGCGGCGCATGTCCTCGGCGTTGACGACCTTCTTACCGGTCAGTTTCTGGGCGTTGCGGATGCCTTCGACGACCAGCATCGAGTTGTAGACGCCGCGGTTGTAGAGGGCCTCGCCGACCTTGTCCTTGGCCGTCGTGCTCTTGCCCTTCTCGACCACGTGCTTGAGGATATCCTGCATCACCGGGAAGTCGGTGCCGGCCGCGGCCCAGCTCAGCGAGCGGTAGCCCTTGGCCTCGGCGCCGCCGGCGCGGGCATCATCGTCGCCGCCGGCCCACCAGACGCCGACCAGCTTGTTGATCGGGAAGTTGTTCTTGATCGCTTCCTTGACCGCGGTCGGGTTCATCGCGCCCCAGCCCTGGTTGTAGAGGAAGTCGGGCCGGTCACGCCGGATCGAGAGCCAGAGCGAGCCCTGGTTCTGCATGTCGGCAGCCGCCACAGGGTAGAGCTTGACCTCGAAGCCGTATTTCTTGGCTAGATTCTCGAGCACCGGGATCGGCTCCTTGCCGAAGGGCGCGTCGAGATGAATCAGGCCGAGCTTCTTGCCCTTGAGCTTGTCCATGCCGCCAAGCTCGTTGGCCATGTGCTTCACCATGACGGAGGCGCCGTCCCAATAGGTGAAGGGCGGGATGAAGACCCAGGGGAAGTTGGTGCCGTCGGCCGAGGCCGAGAGGCCGTAGGCCATCGACAGGATCGGGATCTTGTCGACATGGGCGCGCGGGATCGCGGCGAGCGTCGCGCCGGTCGACCAGGGCGAGTAGACGATGGTGTTCTTCGACTTGGCCTGCTCGTAGCACTCGATCGACTTCTTGGTGTCGTAGCCGGTCTCGCACTCCTCGTAGACGATCTTGACGCCGTTCACGCCGCCGTCGCGCTCGTTGATCATGGTGATGTAGTCGCGCATGCCGTCGCCGATCGGGATGCCGGAGCCGGAGAACGGGCCGGTGCGGTAGGCGTTGTTGGCGAAGTAGACCGAGTCCTGCGCATTGGCGGGAGCGGCGAGGGCGCCCGCCGCCAGAAGCGCGCCGAGCGCTACGCCCTTGATCATGCTGCTCTTCATCATTGCTTCCTCCGTGGGTTACGTCGGATGCGGCCGGGGCCGTTCCGCCTCTTGAATGCCCGCCGCTTGTGATTTGCCGCGGGTCGTCTTCTTGGACCTCTTCCCCGACTCAGTAGGGGAAAGGCCACGTCCGCAATTTCTGCTTCGCGATCTGCCAGAGCCGGGCGAGGCCGTGCGGCTCGACGATCAGGAAGAAGATGATCAGGCCGCCGACCAGCATGAAGGTGACATGCTCGGCGGCGGCGCCGGTGAGCGGCACGCCCAGCGCCGGCAGGCCGAATTTCATGATGGTCGGCAGGCTAGCGATGAAGGCCGCGCCGAAGAAGGAGCCGATCAGCGAGCCCAAGCCCCCGATGATGACCATGAACAGGATGTTGAAGGAGAGGCGGATGTTGAAGACGTCGGCGGCCTCGGCCGTCCCATACCAGAAGAAGATCATCATCGCCCCGGCGACGCCGGCATAGAAGGAGGAGACGGCGAAGGCGAGCAGCTTGGCGTTGAGCAGCTTGATGCCCATCAGCTCGGCGGCGATGTCCATGTCGCGCACCGCCATCCAGGAGCGGCCGATTTTGCCGTGGACGAGGTTCGAGGCGAACCAGGTGAGGACGACGACGAGGCCGAGGCAGACGAAGTAGCGGGTCTCCGGCGAGGCCGAGGCGCCGGTGATGGGCAGGCCGAAGAACAGGCGCTGCGGCACCTCGATGGCGCCCGAAGCGTTGTAGTTGAACAGCCAGGGCACGCGCACGAAGGCCCATTGCAGGAAGAACTGCGCGGCCAGCGTCGCGACCGCGAGATAGAAGCCCTTGATGCGCAGCGAAGGCAGGCCGAAGAGCACGCCGATCGCCGCCGAGAACAAGCCGGAGACCAGAACGAGCACGATGACGTTCACGCCCGGGAAGATCGTCGTCAGCTTGTAGCAGGAATAGGCGCCGACCCCCATGAAGGCGGCGGTGCCGAGCGAGATCAGGCCGGTGTAGCCGGTGAGGATGTTGAGCCCGATCGCCGCCAGCGAGAACACCAGGAACGGGATCATCACCGAGGAGATGAAGAAGTCGTTGCCGATCATCGGGATGCCGATGAAGGCGATCGCGAGGATCACGGCGATGCCGATCCGGTCCTGCCGGATCGGGAACACGGCCATGTCGGCGGCGTAGGTCGATTTGAATTGGCCGGCTTCGCGGTAGAACACGTGTCAGCCCCTCAGATGCGTTCGATGATCTTGTCGCCGAACAGGCCCTGCGGCCGGAACAGCAGGAAGCCCAGGGCGATGAAATAGGCGAGCCAGCTCTCGATGCCGCCGCCGATCAGCGGGCCCCAGTAGAACTCGCCGAGCTTCTCGCCGATGCCGATGATCAGCCCGCCGACAATGGCGCCGGGGATCGAGGTGAAGCCGCCGAGGATCAGCACCGGAAGGGCCTTCAGCGCGACGATCTCGAGCGCGAAGGAGACGTCCGAGCGCGCGCCCCACATGATGCCGGTGATCAGCGCGACGATGCCGGCGGTGAACCAGACGATCACCCAGATTTGGTTGAGCGAGATGCCGACCGAGAGCGCCGCCTTGTGGCTATCGGCCACGGCCCGAAGCGCCCGGCCGATGCGGGTGTACTGGAAGAAGACGGCGAGCGCGGCGATCATCAGCGAGGCGATGATCGCAGCCGCGATGTCGATCTTCTGGAAAGAGACGATGCCGCCGAGGATCTTGGCGTCGATCGCGCCTTTCGGCAGATAGAGCTCGCTGGTGATCATCTGCTTGGGGTTGCCGCCGAAGACGGATTCGCCGAAGCCGATCAGGAAATAGGTGATCCCGAAGGTCGCCATGAACAGGATGATGTCGGGCTGGTTGACCAGCGGGCGCAGCACCACGCGCTCGATGGTGACAGCGAGCACGAACATCACGCCGAGCGTCAGGAAGACCGCGAGGAAGGCCGGGACGCCCTTCTCGTGCAGGCCGACCAGGGTCAGCGCCGCGAACACGACCATGATGCCCTGGGCGAAGTTGAAGACGCCGGAAGCCTTGAAGATCAGGACGAAGCCGAGCGCGATCAGCGCATAGAGCACGCCGGAAACCAGGCCTTCCCAGATCGTCTGGGCGAGCAGGTCGGGCGCCTGGACCATCTGCTGGAACGGGTCGACGAAGATCTTGTGAACGGTGCCCGACGGGTCGAGCTGGGCGCCGATCAGTGCCGCGGCGATCACGCCGGCGACGATCAGGCCGGTCTTGATCCAGCCATTGGCAAGGAGACTGGGCGCGGGCTGCGCGGCGACGTCGCTCATGCGCTCTTCCCCTCTGCGCGCGGGTTCTTCAATGCGGCGGTCATCAGTGCGCCACTCCGAGATAGGCATCGATGACCTTCTGGTTCGCCTTGACCTCGTCGGGCGTGCCGTCGGCGATCTTGCGGCCGTATTCGAGCACGACGACACGGTCGGAGAGGTCCATGACGACCCCCATATCGTGCTCGATCAGAGCGATGGTGGTGCCGAACTGGTTGTTCACGTCGAGGATGAAGCGGCACATGTCCTCCTTCTCCTCGAGGTTCATGCCGGCCATCGGCTCGTCGAGCAGGAGCAGCTCCGGCTCCATGGCGAGCGCCCGGCCGAGCTCGACGCGCTTCTGCAGCCCGTAGGGCAGCTTGCCGACCGGCAATTTGCGGATGTGCTCGATCTGCAGGAAGTCGATGATGTCCTCGACGACCTTGCGGTGCTCGATCTCCTCGCTCATCGCCGGGCCATGGCGCAGGGCCTGCCAGAAGAAGCCCCTGCGCATCTTCAGCGTGCGCCCGGTCATGATGTTGTCGAGGGTCGACATGCCCTTGAACAAGGCGACGTTCTGGAAGGTGCGGGCGATGCCGGCGGCGGCGGCCTGGTGCGGGCGGACCTTGCTGCGCCGGACGCCCTTATAGGTGATCCGGCCTTCCTGCGGATGGTAGAAGCCGTTGATGCAGTTCAGCATCGAGGTCTTGCCGGCGCCGTTGGGGCCGATGATGGCGCGGACCTCGCCCTTGCGGATGTCGAAGGAGACGTCGGTGATCGCCTTCACGCCGCCGAAACGCAGCGAGACGTTCTCGACCGAAAGCAGGACATCGCCCTTGCCGGTGACCGGCTCGCCGGTGACGTTCATCGGATGCGCGTTCATGCCGCCTCCTTCGCCGCGATGGCGCCGGCCGGGGCCGTGACCGGGTAGGTGTTGGCGTCGCGGACCTTGACCCTGGCCGAGATCATGCCCTTGCGGCCGTCCTCGAAGGTGACCTCGGTCGAGATGTCGGCCTCGGTGGAGCCATTGTACAGCGCCTCGACCAGCGGCGCGTAGCGCTCGGCGATGAAGCCGCGGCGGACCTTCTGGGTGCGGGTCAACTCGCCGTCGTCTGCGTCGAGTTCCTTGTGCAGGATCAGGAAGCGCTTGATCTGGGCGCCGCCCATCATCGGCTCGGCGGCGAGCGAGCGGTTCACCTCGTCGACGTGCTTGGCCATCATGTCGTAGACCAGCGGGTGGCCGGCGAGCTCCTGATAGGAGGCGTAGACGACATTGTTGCGCTCGGCCCAGTTGCCGACGGCGGTGAGGTCGATGTTCAGCGCCACGGTCGCGTAGTCGCGGCCTTGGCCGAAAGCGACGACCTCCTTGATGTTCGGATAGAATTTGAGCTTGTTCTCGATGTATTTCGGCGGGAACAGATCGCCCGAATTGAGCTTCCCGACATCCTTGGCGCGGTCGATGATCTTGAGATGGCCGCCCTCGTCGAAGAAGCCGGCATCGCCGGAGCGGACATAGCCGTCGGCGGTCATCGTCTCGGCGGTCTTCTCCTCGTCCTTGTAGTAGCCGCGGAAGATCGAGGGCGAGCGGTAGAGCACCTCGCCATTGTCGTCGATCCGGATCTCGACCTGCGGGGCCGGCCGGCCGACCGTATCGGCCTTGATCTCGCCGTCCGGCTGCATGGTGATGTAGACGCCGGCCTCGGTCTGTCCGTAGAGCTGCTTCAGGTTGACGCCGATCGAACGGTAGAAGCGGAAGAGCTCGGGGCCGATCGCCTCGCCCGCAGTGTAGCCGACCTTGATGTTGGTCAGGCCGAAGCGGTTGCGCAGCGGCGCGTAGATGACGATGTCGCCGAGCTTGTAGAGCAGGCGGGCGCCGAGCGGCACGGGCTCGCCGTTGAGGATCTTCTCGCCGTACTTCTTCGCCACGCCGAGGAAGTAGTGGAACACCTTGCGCATCAGCGGGCCGGCATCCTCCATGCGCACCATGGTGATGGTCAGCATCGTCTCGAAGACGCGCGGCGGCGCGAAGGCGTAGGTGGTGCCGACCTCGCGGCGGTCGTCGACGACGGTCTCCGGGCCCTCCGGGCAGTTGACGCAGAAGCCGGCGATGATCGCCTGGGCATAGGAGAAGACATGGTCGCCGACCCAGGCGATCGGCAGATAGGCGATGATCTCGTCGCTCTCGTTCAGCCCGTCGAAGGCGCAGCCGATCTCGGCGGCGGTGATGACGTTGTAGTGGCTGAGCATCACGCCCTTGGGCCGGCCGGTGGTGCCCGAGGTGTAGAGGATGATGGCGAGGTCGGAGCCCGTGCCCTGCGCCATCTCGGCGTCGAGCGCGGCGCTGGCGGCCGGATCCTTCAGGGCGGCACGGCCGGTCTCGATCACTTCGCTGATGTCGTGGAGCTTGGCGTGATCGTAGTCGCGCAGGCCGCGCGGCTCGTCATAGAGCATGTGCCGCAGGTTGGGCAGGCGCTCGGCGACGGAGAGGATCTTGTCGACCTGCTCCTGGTCCTGGACGCAGGCGAAGACCGCGCCGGCATGGTCGAGCACATAGGCCATCTCGTCGGCGACGCTGTCGGCATAGACCGGCACCGGAATCGCGCCGAGCCACTGCGCCGCAGCCATCGACCAATAGAGGCGCGGGCGGTTGTAGCCGACGATGGCGACCTTCTCGCCGCGTTTCAGGCCGAGATCCTGCATTCCCCTTGCATAGGCGCGGATCTGCTCGACGACCTCCGCCCAGTTCCAGGACTGCCAGATGCCGAGATCCTTATGCCGGAACGCGACGCGCGCGGCGCGCTCGCGGGCATTGCGCGTCAGCAGCTTCGGGAAGGTATCCGCCTCGCCGGCGGCAGCGCTTGCCACGATCTTTGTCTCCACCCTGTCGCCCCGTCTGTCGCGGGTTTGTCCGGGCCATTCGGCCCCTTGTGCGATCATGCAAGCTTTGCAGGTGGCCCGACCCCGTGCAAGGAGGCACTTGACAGACAGGATGCATTTGGGGCGCTATTGTCCCGCCGAGGTTTGGCCGAAAGGCCGCAGAATCGGCGCTTCCGTAGAAATTTCAAAGGCTTGAGACCTCCTCCAATCGTGAAGGAGGTAGCACCGTCGTCAGCCGAAGCAGGTCGGCGTGCTTTCACGCAATCGCGAGAAGCGCCGCTGGAAGCAGTGCCTCCCCGATCCTGATCGGCTGCTGGTGGCCGTCGAGCAGCAGCGCGCGGGCCAAATGCCTTCGATCCACCGCATTCCGGCGGGAGTTTCAGGGCGGGGACCGGCCAATGCGCGTTCTTGCCTCGATCACGATAGCGATCATGCTCGCTGCCGGCGCGAGCGTAACCCGCGCGCACCAGGCTCCCCAAGGCTGGGAATACCCGTTCGCCTGCTGCTCGGGCGCCGATTGCGCGCAGATCGATCCCCGCGAGGTGAAGCTCGGCAAAACCGGCTTCGTCGTGACCATCGCGCCGGGGCGGCATCCGATGTGGCCGAAGGAACGCCGCGAACCGCTGATCCTCCAGATCCCGCATGACAAGGCCCGTCTCTCGCCGGACGGGCTCTGGCATCTGTGCATCAACGATGCCGGCGAACTGCTCTGCTTCTTCGCGCCGGGCGGGGATTCTTAGCGCTGACGCCGCTCACCCCTCGTAGCGGGCCAGTCGCTCCAGATCGAGGATCGTCACCTCGTTGTGGCCGACCTCGACAAGGCCGAGATCGGCGAGCTTGGCGAGGCTCTGATTGGCCATCTGGCGGGAGATGCCGGCGAGCAGGCCGAGCTCTTCCTGCGAGATCGCCAGCGTCCGGTCCTGGCTGGGGTAGAGGATCGGGTTGAACAGCCAGGCGAGGTTGCGGGCGAGGCGCCCGGTCGCGCCCAACATGCGGTCGTATTCGGCGAGGCCGATGAACTGGGCGAGGCGCTCGTTGAACTGGTGGACCAGGAAGCGGTTGAAGGCGGCGGAGTGCTCGAACAGCCAGAAGAAGGTCTGGCGCCGCATCAGCGCGACCTTGGTCTCGCGTAGCGCGACGAGATCATAGCGCCGTGGTTCGTTCTTGATGATCGTGCCCTCGCCGAACCACGCGCCTCCCCGAAGCCCGGCGAGCGTCGCCGATTTGCCGCTGCGCGAGGTCGTGCTCATTTTCAGCAGGCCGTCGGCGACGCCCGTCCAGGATTCCAGGCGGTCGCCGACATGGCAGACATGGGCGCCCTTGCCATAGGTCTTGATGGTGGTGCCGCGCCGCGCTTCCTCGAACTCTTCCGGCGCAAGGTCGTTCGACCAGGCGGCGATCCTGCGCAGCTCGTCCTCGGAAATCAAAGCTCGCCGGCCTTTCGGTCATTCAAGCGGATGGTGGCACTATGCGGCCGGCTTCATCGCAAACTCAAGTCGAGCCGGCCATCCGGGAGAACCGGCATGCGCGCCGTGCGTTTCGTCGACAATGAGGAAGGAGCAGCGCCATGCAGGACGCAGTTCGCGCCGGCGGCCGACATACGCCGGTCAGCCATGCCACCATCGAGATCGGCGGCGTCGAGATCTTCTATCGCGAGGCGGGGCCGCGCGACGCGCCGGTGCTGCTCCTGCCGCACGGCTATCCCTGTTCGTCCTATGAGTTCCGCAACCTGCTGCCGGCTCTCGCAGACCGCTGGCGGCTGATTGCGCCGGATTATCCGGGCTTCGGCTACAGCGCCACACCTGACGGGTTCAGCTACGACTACGAAGGCTATTCGCGCCTGCTGGAAGACTTCGCCGACCGTCTCGGCCTGGAGCGCTTCGCGCTATATCTGCACGATTACGGCACCTGGATCGGGTTGAAGCTCGCCAGGCGCGCGCCGGAGCGCATCACCGGGCTGATCATCCAGAACGGGGACATCTACGAGGACGCGCTCGGGCCGAAATACGAGGGCATGAAGGCGTACTGGAGAAAGCCGACGCCGGAGGGGCGCAGGAAGCTCGAGGCCGCCGTCAGCGAAGCGGGCTTTCGCGAGGAGTTCCTCAACGAGGTCCGCCCCGAGATCGCCAGCCGGATTCCGCCAGACCTCTGGAAACTTCACTGGCCGCTGATGGACACGCCGAAGCGGCGCGAGATCAGCGTCGGCTTGATGGAGGTTTGGAAGGAGAACTTCGACTGGTTCCCGCGCTACCAGGCCTATCTGCGCGAGCATCAGCCGCCGACGCTGATCGTCTGGGGGCCGCAGGACGGCTATATGCCGGAGGCGTCCGCGCGCGCCTATCTGCGCGATCTGCCGCATGCCGAGCTGCACCTGCTCGACGGCGGCCACTGGCTGCTGGAGACCAATCTCGACGAGGTCGTGGGGTTGCTCAGGTTCTTCCTCGGCCGGCTGGAGCAGGGGGAGCGTCATCGCCTCACCATCTGATCGCGGCGGCAAGCGACAGGAGCAGCAGCGCGGCGAAGATCAGGTTGACGATGCGGTTGCTTCGCGGCTCGCGGAACAGCCCGGTGAGGCCCGAGCCGGCCAGAAGCCAGGCGATGTTGACGATGGCGATCACGAGAAGGAGCAGGCCGATCTTGAGGCCGGCATCGAAGGCCGGCTGCCGCGGCAGCAGGGCGAAGCCCGAGAACAGCGCTGCCATCGCCGCATAGCCCTTCGGATTGACGAGCGAGAGCGCGAAACCGGCGGCGAAGGAGGGGGCGGCCGCATCGTCGCCCGCCTCGGTGAGCGGTGGCGCCGTCGCGATGCGGAAGGCGAGGTAGAGGAAGTAGAGCGCAGCCAGCGCAGTTACGAGCGGAGCGAGGCCCGGCAGGACCAGCACGGCGGTGACGACGCCGCTGGCGGTCAGCCCCATCACTGCGAGCATGCCGAGGGTGATGCCGGCGCCATAGGCGAAACCGCGGCGGATGCCGAAGGCGGCACCGGTCGCCGTCAGGCTCAGCGTCGCCGGGCCCGGGCTACCGGTGAGCGCGACGCCGGCGAGAAGAAACCCGGCCAGTCCGTCCATGATGTCCTCCGCAGCCCCTGAGCGAGCGCGGAGGAAAACAGGGCAGGTACCTGCCCGTCTTGAACGTTCGTGCGGGCTCCGGCTCAAGGTTCGCAGACCGGCCGCGACGGCCCATGCCAGTGTGAGCAGCGGATCACCGAGCAGAAATTCCCGCGCCTGAACCCGGCGTCCTTGTCGGCGAGCACATCCGCCTTGACGTTGCCGAAGGTGGTCTCCGGCTTGTGCTTGATGCCGTCGAAGAAGGCCTGGATGATCTCTTCCTTGAAAGCCTCGTCGCGCGGATGGGCGGCGACGACGGCCTCGCGCTCGGCATTGCTGTACTCGCCATAGGTCAGGCCGAGCACGTCCATCTCGACGCCGGCCGTGACCAGCGCGACGACCGGATGCATGTGCTTGGGGATGCCGGGCGTGGTGTGCAGCGCGATCGCTGTCCAGACCGTGTCGATATCCGCCTGGGCGATGCCGTGTCCGCGCAGGAAATCGCGCGCGGCATTGGCGCCGTCGACCTCGAAGCGCTCATCGGCGCTGCTGTGCTGCGGCATCAGCCCCATGTCGTGGAACATCGCGCCGACATAGAGCAGCTCGCGATCGAAGCTCAGCTTGCGCTTCAGGCCGGCCAGCGCGCCGAAATAATAGACCCGGCTGGAATGGTGGAACAGCAGCGGCGTCTCGGTGTCGCGCACCAGCTCGGTCGCAGCGCGCGCCAGTCTGCTGTCGGGAATGCTCACGCCATGGATCGTCGTCATCAGGGCCTCCTGCGGATGAGTTCGGCCGGAGGCTAGCGAGGCATGGCTTTGTCCTCAATTGACGTAGCGCGTCGATTTATGCCAAAAGCGGATTCAGGGAGACATGGAGCATCGCCATGCCGCCAATCAGGACGATTGCCGTCCTCGCCGTGCGTGGCGTCCAGCTGCTGGACGTCTCCGGACCGCTCGACGTCTTCGCCGAAGCGAACCGGCAGGCCGGCGCGGAGCGCTATCGTCTGCTCGTCGTCGCACCTGATTCAGGTCCGCTCGCCAGCTCGTCGGGTGTCAGGCTGCTGCCTGATCTCTCCATCACCGATGCCCGTGCTGAGGAGATCGACACGCTGCTTGTTGCCGGCGCGCCGCAGGCGGCGGAGATGATGCCCGCGCCCGATCTTCTCGCCTGGCTCCGCGCGCAAGCGCCGCTCACTCGCCGCTATGGCTCGGTCTGCAGCGGCGCCTTCATCCTCGCCGCCGCCGGCCTGCTTGATGGCCATCGCATCACCACCCATTGGGCGGTGGCCGAGCAGCTAGCGCGGAGCTATCCGATGGTGACCGTCGATGCGGATGCCATCCATGTCCGTGATGGCCGCCTGCGCACTGCTGCTGGCGTCACCGCTGGGCTCGACCTTGCCTTGGCGCTGGTCGAAGAGGACCTCGGCCGTGAGATCGCATTGAAGGTCGCGAGCCAGCTGGTGATGTTCTTCAAGCGGCCCGGCGGCCAGCTCCAGTTCAGCCGCAAGGGCGAGGCCGAGCCCGCCGGGCGTTCGGCCCTGCAGGAGGTCCAGCGCTGGGTCGCGGCCAATCCGGCGGGGGATCACAGCGTCGCCAGCATGGCGCGGCGCATGGAGTTGAGCCCGCGTCATTTCGCCCGACTGTTCCGCAGCGAGGTCGGGCTGACGCCGGCCGCCTGGGTCGAGACGGCGCGCGTCTCCGCCGCGCGGCAGTTCCTGGAAGGCGGGAAGGAGGCGCCCAAGCAGGTCGCGGCGCTTTGCGGCTTTGCCGATGCCGACACGCTGCGGCGGGCCTTCGCCCGCCATGTCGGCGTCACCCCGGCGGAATACCGCAAGCGTCACGCCCGGTTCGGCTGACCGCGGACGGAACTACTCAGCCGCCCGCGGCATCGCCAACGCCTCGGCCGAACCGTCGCGCAGGCGCCTTAGCAATTCAACCTCCTCGGCCTTGGCCGCGGTGAGATGGCGCTCCTTGACATGGCCGAAGCCGCGGATCTTCTCCGGGATCGCGGCGAGGGCGACGCAGAGCGCGTGGTTCTCGGGCGTCAGCTTCGCCAGGATCTCGGCTAGAAGCGCCTCGTAATCGGTGATCAGCTGCCGCTCGGTCCTGCGCTCCTGCGTATAGCCGAAGAGGTCGAAGGCGGTGCCGCGCAGGCCCTTCAGCTTCGAAAGCAGGCCGAAGGCGCCTATCATCCACGGGCCGAAGCTCATCTTGCGCGGCAGGCCGGTATTGGGATCGCGCTTGGCCAGCAGCGGCGGCGCGAGATGGAACTCGAAGCGCAGCTTCCCGCCGGAGGCGCTGTCCTGCTCGAAGGTCGCGGCGACCTGCCTGCGGAAGGCCCCGTCGCTGTAAAGCCGCGCGACCTCGTATTCGTCCTTGTAGGCCATCAGCTTGAAGAGATTGCGCGCGACGGCTTCGGCGAGGGCGCTCTGGCCGGGCAGCACCGCCGCCTCCTTCGCGCGGACCTTCTCGACGAGGTCACCATAGCGCGCCGCATAGGCGGCGTTCTGGTAGCCGGTGAGATGCTCGACGCGGCGGGCGATGATCTCGTCCAGCGTCTGCGAGAGCTGGCGGGCCTGCGTCGGGGCCTTCGCCTCCGCGAGCGCGGCGAGCAGGGCGGCCGGATCATGCGCGGCCCGGCGGCCGAGCTCGAAGGCCTGCCGGTTCATCCCCACGGCTTCGCCGTTGAGCTCGATCGCCTTCAGCAGCGCGGCGCGCGAGAGCGGCACGCCGCCATGCTGCCAGGCATAGCCGAGCATGAACATGTTGGCGGCGATGGCATTGCCGAGGAAGGCGACCGCCGCGGCGGTCGCATCGACGAGATGGGTGTGGTCGCGGCCGGAGGCGGCGAGGATCGCCCGTTTCAGCCGTTCGGTCGGCAGCGAGAAATCGGCATTGCGGGTGAAGTCGCCGGGCAGGCTCTCGGCGGTGTTGACGACGACTGTCGAACCCGGGCGGATCGCGCCCAGCACCTTCTTCGACCCGGTGACGGTGAGGTCGCAGCCGAGCACGAGATCGGCCTGGCCTGCGGCGACGCGAATGGCGTGGATCTCCTCAGGCGTCGGGGCGAGGCGGACATGGCTGAAGACGGCGCCGCCCTTCTGGGCGAGGCCGGCCATGTCGATCATGCCGCAGCCCTTGCCTTCGAGATGCGCGGCCATGCCGAGGATCGCGCCGATGGTGACGACGCCGGTGCCGCCGACGCCGGTGACGACGACTGCATAATTGCGGTCGAGCACCGGCACCCGCGGCTCGGGCAGTTCGCCGGCGCCGAGCTTCGAGGCGCCCGCTGCGCGCGGCTCCGCTTTTTTCGGCCGCGCACCATGTACGGTGACGAAGGAGGGGCAGAAACCCTTCAGGCAGGAAAAGTCCTTGTTGCAGTTCGACTGGTCGATCTGGCGCTTGCGGCCGAACTCGGTCTCCAGCGGCTGCACCGAGACGCAGTTCGACTGGACGCCGCAATCGCCGCAGCCCTCGCAGACCAGCTCGTTGACGATGACGCGCTTGTCCGGGTCGGGATAGGCGCCGCGCTTGCGCCGGCGGCGCTTCTCGGTGGCGCAGGTCTGGTCGTAGAGCAGCAGCGAGACGCCGGGCGTCGCTGCGAGCTCGCGCTGGACGGTGTCGAGATCCTCGCGATGGTGCAGCGTGGTGCCGGGCGGCCAGAGCGTTCCGGCCGGGTATTTCGTCGGCTCGTCCGAGACGACGGCGATGCGGGCGACGCCTTCGGCCGCGACCTGGCGCGCCATCTGGTCGGGCGTCAGATGCCCTTCCGCCTGCTGGCCGCCGGTCATCGCTACCGCGTCGTTGTAGAGCAGCTTGTAGGTGATGTTGACGCCCGAGGCGACCGCCCAACGGATCGCGAGCGAGCCGGAATGGGTGTAGGTGCCGTCGCCGAGATTCTGGAAGATGTGGCCGCGCGTCGAGAACGGAGCCTCGCCGACCCAGTTGGCGCCTTCGCCGCCCATCTGGGTGAAGCCGGCAGTGTCGCGGTCCATCCAGAGCGACATGAAATGGCAGCCGATGCCAGCAGAGGCACGCGAGCCCTCGGGCACGACGGTCGAGGTGTTGTGCGGGCAGCCCGAGCAGAAATAGGGGGTGCGCTTGGCAACCTCTTGCGCCTCGGCGAGCCGGCCCTGGGCGGCGGCGATCACCTCCAGCCGAGCGCGCAGGGCCGGATCGTCGCGGTATTGCAACAGACGGGCGCCGAGCGCGATGGCGACATCATTGGGGTCGAGCGCGCCATGGACCGGGAAGAGCCATTCGCCCTTCTCGTCCTTCTTGCCGACGATCATGGGCTGGTGCGTGGTGCCGTAGAGCTCCTCGCGCAGCTGCACCTCGATCAGCGAGCGCTTCTCCTCGACCACCATGACAAGATCGAGCCCCGCCGCGAACGCCTTCAATTCCTGCGCGTCGAGCGGCCAGGGGCATGCGACCTTGAACAGGCGGATGCCGAGATCATTGGCCCTAACCTCGTCGAGCCCGAGCTCCTCCAGCGCCTGGCGGACGTCGAGATAGGATTTGCCGACGGTGATGATGCCGATGCGCGGCGTTTGTCCGCCCGCGAGGATGGTCTGGTTGAGCCTGTTTGCCCGCAGATAGGCAAGGATCGCCTCGCGCTTGTGGACGTGGAGCCGCTTTTCCTGGTCGAGGAAGTCGAGCTCGCGCCTGATGCCGAGCCCGCCCGGCGGCATGACGTAGTCATCGGGCAGCGCGATCTGGACGCGCTCGACCGAGCCGTCGACCGAGGCCGTCGATTCGATGTTGTCCTTGACGCATTTGATGCCGACCCAGACCGAGGCGAAGCGCGAGAGTGCGAAGCCGTGCAGGGCGTAGTCCATGATTTCCTGGACGCCGGCCGGGTTGAGGATCGGCATCATCCGGTCGACCAGGACGAATTCGGTCTGGTGAGCGTTGGTCGAGGATTCGGCGGTGTGGTCGTCGCCGAGCAGGCAGATCACGCCGCCATGGCGCGAGGTGCCGGCCATGTTGGCATGGCGGAAGACGTCGCCGGTGCGGTCGACGCCGGGCCCCTTGCCGTACCAGAGCCCGAACACGCCGTCATGCTTGCCCTCGCCGGAGAGCTCGGCCTGCTGCGTGCCCCAGATCGCGGTCGCCGCGAGATCCTCGTTGAGCCCGGGCTGGAAGACGATGTCCGCAGCCTTGAGCTGCTTGCCGGCGCGGGCGAGCTGCTGGTCGAGCCCGCCGAGCGGGGAGCCGCGATAGCCGGAGACGAAGCCCGCGGTGTTCAGCCCGGCGCGCCGGTCGCGCTCGCGCTGGACCAGCAGCATGCGGGCGATGGCCTGCGTGCCGGTCAGAAAGATCTGCTGCTTCGAAAGGTCGTATTTGTCGTCGAGGGCGACAGCGCGGAGCGCATCGGTCCCGGAGTTCTGCTGCGTCTCGGCCATGAACGACCTCCCGAAGATCGAACCCCGCAGGGATTATGGGGACGGTATCGCCGGCCTCCAACCCGTTGTTATGTCAGTATTGCTGTCATACCGCCGGGATGCCGTCAAATCAGTCTGGTGCAATTCCAGACTGCGCCAATGTCGGGCGCGCCGCGATTTGGCCGCCTTTGCGGGGGAAGGCTGGGCAGGTCTCGCAGCCGATTGCGGGCTAGGCGCAAAGCGCGCGTTTTTGTTAGCATGCGCTGCCGATTCCGCCGCAGATTCGAGGAAATGCCACCGTGCCGCGTCGCCAGACCGGATCGCTCGCGCTCTGCGCCATCATCGCCTCGCTCGGCCTCGCGCTGCCGGCCATGGCGCATCCGCACGTCTTCGTGACCTCGCGCACCGAGATCATCTACACGCCCGACGGCGCGGTGCAGGCGCTGCGCCATCGCTGGAGCTTCGACGAGGCCTATTCGGCCTATATGGTCCAGGGGCTCGACAAGAACGGCGACGGCAAGCTGACGCCGGACGAGCTCGCCGAGCTCGCCAAGGTCAACATCGAATCGCTGCCGGATGTCGATTTCTTCACCACAGCCAAGGCGAACGGCAAGGCGCAGGAATTCGGCAAGCCCGGGGAAGAAGGGCTGGTCTACGAGAACAAGGTGCTGACCCTGACCTTCACCCTGCCGCTCAAGACGCCGGCCGTCGCCAACCGCTCCTTCGGCATCGAGATCGGCGATCCCACCTATTTCGTCGCCTTCGAGGTCGCTGCCGAGGCCGATGCGGTGACGACGCGCGATGCGCCGAAGGGCTGCGTCGTGCGGGTCATGCGCCCGCCCAAGCTCGATACGGCGACGCAGCAGCGCCTGGCCCAGGAAGACATCACCGCGACGCCGGACATGAGCGCCTACGTGGTCACGACACGCGCCTTGGTGGCATGTCCCTGAGCTTGGACGCCGCGCCGGGCCTCTCGGCCTTGCCGCGCCGGCTGTTCGTCGCGGTGCTCGCGCTCGCGCTGGTCGCCGGCGCGCTCGGACTGATCGCCTGGCTGCTCAGCCTCTATTTCCCAC
>NZ_JAWDID010000048.1:0-41052 GCF_032464875.1 Allobosea rubneri | reverse complement strand
AGGCGGCGCGGCGCTCGCCCGAAAGGGCCAGCAACAGCTCGGCCTGGCCGTTCCCGGCAACGCCGGCGATGCCGAGGATCTCGCCGGCATGGGCGGTGAAGCCGATATTCTTCAGCCGGGTGCCGAAGGGCGGCTCGCCCGGCATGTCGAGCCCGCTGACGACGAGGCGGGCGCGGCGTGCCTCGCCGGCCGCGGCGGGGCGCTCGATGCTCTTGAGCTCGGAGCCGATCATCAGCTCGGCCATGCGCCGCGTCGTCTCGGCGCGGGGGTCGCAGGTCGCGACGACCCGGCCAGCCCGCAGGATGGTCGCGGCCTCGCACAAGGCTTTGATCTCGTGCAGCTTGTGGCTGATGTAGAGGATCGAGCAGCCCTCGGCCGCGATCTGGCGCAAGGTGTCGAACAGGCGCTCGACCTCCTGCGGCGTCAGCACCGAGGTCGGCTCGTCCATGATCAGCAGCTTCGGCTTCTGCAGCAGGCAGCGCACGATCTCGATGCGCTGGCGCTCGCCGACCGAGAGCGTGTGCACCTCGCGGTTCGGGTCGAGCGGCAGGGAATAGCTGTCGAGGATCGCCTTGATCCGCCGTTTCAGCTCTTCCGCCGGGACCTTCTCGTCGAGCCCCAGCGCGATGTTCTCCAGCACCGTCATGCCGTCGAACAGAGAGAAATGCTGGAACACCATGCCGATGCCGAGCTTGCGGGCGGCCTTGGGCGAGGGGATCTCGACGGGGTGGCCGTCCCAGCGGATCTCGCCCTCGTCGGCGCGCTGCACGCCGTAGATGATCTTGACCAGGGTCGACTTGCCGGCGCCGTTCTCGCCGAGCAGCGCATGAATCTCGCCCGGCCGGACGCCGAAGCTGATGTCCTGATTGGCCTTCACGCCCGGAAAGCTCTTCGAGACATGGGCGAGCGCCAGACGTAAGGGGGCCGTCTCGTCAGGCGGCAGCGTCATGGGCGGCTCGGCCTTTCTCTGGCGCGGTGGCGTCCTTCCCCGCGAAGGCCGCCTTCTCGCCAAGCAACCAACGTACCAGCTCGGCCGCCGTCAAGGCCGCGATCACCTCCGGACGCTTGTCATGCACATCCGATCCACCGATTGGGCAGGTCAGACGCGTCAGGGCCGCGCTTCCGGGGTGCCGGCGCCGGAAGCTCGCCTCGAAGCGGGCGCGCTTCGTCGCCGAGCCGATCATCCCGACATAGGCTGCATCGCCGCGCAGAAGCGCCGCCTCGGCCAGCCGGTAGTCGAGCGCGTGGCTGTGGGTCAGGACGATGAAGGCAGCGCCGGCATGCGCCGTGGCGAGCACCTGCTCGGGATTGTCGAGATGGAGGCAGGAAATGGCCTCTGGCAGGTCCGCGAACTGGCCAGGTCGGTCGTCGACCAGCGTCACGGCGAGCGGCAGCAGGGACAGGCAGCGGGCGAGGGCCTTGCCGGTATGCCCGGCGCCGAAGATCAGCACCTGCGGCCGTCCGGCCGCCGCTTTCGCCTCGCTTGCGCGCAAGGCGGCGAGGTCGGCGGGGGTGGCGCGCGCCAGCGAGACCTCGACGCGCCCACCGCAGCACTGGCCCATTTGGGGGCCGAGCGGCAGGTCGACCCGGCGCTGCTGGTCGCCGGTCGCCAGCATATCGCGGGCGAGATCGAGGCAATGGAATTCGAGCTGTCCACCGCCGATCGTGCCGGCGCTGTCATGGTGCGAGACGATCATCGTCGCGCCGGCCTCGCGCGGCGTCGAACCCTGCACGCGTTCGATGCGGACGACGATCGCGCCTTCGTCGAGATGCCGTTCGAGAAAATCGGAGAGCGTCATGACGCGCCCTCCGTGGCGGCGGCCAGCGCCCGCACTCGCTCGACCGCATCGAGCACGCGTTCGGGCGTCGCCGGTGCGTCGAGCTTCGGACAGAAGCGATGGTCGCCGACGCTGGCGACCGCATCCGACAGCGCTTGCAGCACACTGATCGCCAGCATCAGCGGCGGCTCGCCGACTGCCTTGGAGCGATGGATCGTGTGTTCGCGATTGGGCGCGTTCTCCAGCAGGGCGACGTTGAAGATGCGCGGCCGGTCGGAGGCTACCGGGATCTTGTAGGTCGAGGGTGCGTGGGTCCTGAGGCGCCCCTTCTCGTCCCAGACCAGCTCCTCGGTGGTCAGCCAGCCCATGCCCTGGACGAAGCCGCCCTCGATCTGGCCCTTGTCGATCGCCGGGTTCAGCGAGTTGCCGCAATCATGCAGGATGTCGACGCGCTCGACCTTGTACTCGCCGGTCAGCGTGTCGATCGCGACCTCGGAGGCCGCTGCGCCATAGGCGAAATAGTAGAAGGGATGGCCGCGTCCGGCCTTGCGGTCCCAGTGAATCTTCGGAGTGGCGTAGAAGCCCGTCGCCGAGAGCTGGACGCGGGCCATGTAGGCCGCCTTGACCAGCTCGACGAAGGCGATCTCGTGCGCCCCGATCCGAACCCGTCCCGGGAGGAAGGCGATTGCCTCCGGCGCCTCCTGCCAGCGCTCCGCGGCGAAAGCCACGAGCCGCTGCTTGATCGTCTCGCAGGCGTCGAGCGCGGCCATGCCGTTGAGGTCGGAGCCGGAGGAGGCGGCGGTAGCCGAGGTGTTCGGCACCTTGCCGGTCGTCGTCGCGGTGATCCTGATCCTGTCGAGGCCGATGCCGAAGGCCTGGGCCACGACCTGCGCCACCTTCTGGTAGAGCCCCTGGCCCATTTCGGTGCCGCCATGATTCAGCGCGACCGTGCCGTCGGTGTAGACATGCACCAGCGCGCCGGCTTGATTGTACCAGGTCGCGGTGAAGGAGATCCCGAATTTCACCGGCGTCAGCGCGATGCCGCGCTTGATGACCGGGCTTTCCCGGTTGAAGGCGCGGATCGCCCGTTGCCGCTCGCGGTAATGGCAGTCGCGTTCCAGCTCGTCGATCACCTCGCCGGCGATCATGTCCTCGACCTGCTGGTGATAGGGCGTCGTCAGCCGGCCCTCGCCGCCATAGAGATTGCGCCGTCTCACCTCCAGCGGGTCGAGCCCGGTGGCGTAGGCGACCTCCTCGATGAAGCGCTCGGCCCCGACCATGCCCTGCGGTCCGCCGAAACCGCGGAAGGCGGTGTTCGAGACGGTGTGCGTGCGCAGCGGTTCGGAGCGCGCGCGCACCGCCGGATAGAAATAGCAATTGTCCATGTGGAACAGGGCACGGTCGGTGACCGGGCCGGAAAGGTCGGCGTTCCAGCCGCAGCGCGCCGCATAGACGGCGTCGACCGCATGGATGCGCCCGTCATCGTCGAAACCGATCTCGTAGTCGACGACGAAATCATGGCGCTTGCCGGTGATCACCATGTCGTCGTCGCGGTCGGGCCGCAGCTTCACCGGCCGCCCGAGCTTGCGGGCGGCGAGCGCCGCGACGCAGGCGAAGAGATTGGCCTGCGTTTCCTTGCCGCCGAAGCCGCCGCCCATGCGCCTGACCTCGATCGTTACCGCATGGGCGCCGACGCCGAGCACAGCCGCGACCATGTGCTGGACCTCGCTCGGATGCTGGGTCGAGGAGTGCACCAGCATGTCGCCATCCTCGCCGGGGACGGCGAGGGCGATCTGGCTTTCGAGATAGAAATGGTCCTGCCCGCCGATCGCCATCGCGCCGTTGAGCCGGCGCGGGCTCGCCGCGAGACCGGCCGCGACATCGCCGCGTTCGAGCTTCAGCGGCTCGGTGACGAGCTCGCCGCCTGCGGCACGCGCCGAAGCGACGTCGAGCAGGGGCGCAGCTTCCTCGTATTCCGCCTTCGCCAGCGCCGCGGCATGCCGCGCCTGCTCGCGCGTCTCGGCGATGACCGCAAAGAGCGGCTGGCCATGATGCAGGATCGCCTCGGTCGCGAAGACCGGCTCGTCATGCTTGTGCGTCGAGGAGATGTCGTTCTCGCCCGGGATGTCGGCGGCGGTCAGGACCGCGAGCACGCCCGGCGCGGCCTCGACCGCCGACAGGTCGAGCGACAGCAACCGGCCATGGGCGATGCTGGAGAGGCCGAGGCACGCATGGGCGGTGCCGGCCGGCTCCAGGATGTCGTCGACATAGACGGCCTCGCCGGCGACGTGCTTCTCGGCGGAATCGTGCTTCAGCGGCGAGCCGACGATCGGCCGCGTCTCCATGGCGTCGAGCCGTTTGCGTGCGTCAGCCATGGGCGGCCTCCGCCAGCAGGCCGGCGACCCGGGTCGCCGCTTCGGGAACGGTCGTTTCGAGCAGGAACCGCCGCAGCAGGTTGCCCGCGACCTTGAGCCGGTAGGCCGCCGAGGCGCGCATGTCGGTAAGCGGCGTGAAATCACCCGCGAGCGCGGCGATGGCGGCGGCGACGGTGGCCTCGTTCCAGTACCGGCCAAGCAGGGCCGCCTCCGCTGCTTTCGCCCGTTTCGGGATGCCGGCCATGCCGCCGAAGGCGAGGCGGGCTTCGACGATGCGGTTATCGGGGTCTCGGCGCAGGAAGAAGGCGCCGCACAGGGCCGAAATGTCCTCGTCGAAGCGCTTCGAGATCTTCGAGACGTGGAACAGCGCATCGGCCGGCAGTTTCGGTACCAGCACGGCTTCGACGAACTCGCCCTCGCGACGGTCCTGCTTGCGGTAGTCGAGGAAGAAGGCTTCGAGCGGGAGTTCTCGGTGCGCGCTGCCCTTGCGCAGCACCAGCGTGGCGCCCAAGGCGATCAGCGCCGGTGGCAGATCGCCGATCGGAGAGCCATTGGCGATGTTGCCGCCGATTGTGCCGGCATTGCGGACCTGTTCGCCGCCGAAACGGCGCATCATCTCGTCGAGCTGGGGAGAGATGGTTGCGAGCGCCCTGCGCACGGCGACATGGTTCGCCATCGCGCCGAAGCGCAGCTCGTCGCCTTCGTCCGCTATGGCGCGCAGTTCCTCGATCCGGCCGAGATGGATCACGGGATCGAGCCGGCGCATGCCCTTGGTCACCCAGAGCCCGACATCGGTCGCGCCGGCGACCAGCGTCGCCTGGGGGTGGGAGGCGATGAGCTCGGCGAGGGCTTCTGTGGTCGCAGGCGAGAAATGGCGCCGCTCGCCATCACCTATCGCCACGGTTTGCATGTCCCGCAGTTCGGCGAGGCGGCTGGCGATCTCGCCTTGCGCTTGGGCAAAGCGGTCCTGCGCGCGATCTGCGGCAGCTGCCCGCAGTCCGGCTGCGATGATCGGCTCATAGCCGGTGCAGCGGCAGAGATTGCCGGCGAGCGCATCCTCGATGCGCGCGATGGAAGGAGCCGCCTCGTTCAGCCAGAGCGCGAACAGCGACATCACGATGCCCGGCGTGCAGAAGCCGCATTGCGAGCCATGGCAGTCGACCATCGCCTGCTGCACCGGGTGGAGCGCGCCGTCGGCACCCTTCAGGTGCTCGACCGTCAGGAGCTGGCAGCCGTCCAGCGTCGGCAGGAAGCGGATGCAGGCATTGATCGCCTCGTAGCGCAGCTCTCCGCCATCGAGCCGGCCGATGACGACGGTGCAGGCGCCGCAATCGCCTTCGGCACAGCCCTCCTTGCTGCCGGTGCGGCGCCGGTCGAGCCGGAGCCAGTCCAGCACCGTCCGGGTCGGATCGCAGCTTGCGATCTCGACCAGCTCGTCGCCGAGCAGGAAGCGGACGGTCTCACGCATGGCAGCTCCATCGAGAGCAAATCGCGAACATGCCCTGAGATTAGGCATGTTCGTCGCTTGGCCGGAAGCTTTGATTTGGTGCAGATAAGATAGGTATCGGCGCCGGAGTATGCAGGTTGAGCAGGCAGGATGCGGTGCGAGCCCTAAGGGGGCGGCTTCTCTGGTTCGTCGGCGATCCGCATAAGATCGGCGAGGCCGCGCATCGCTATGTCGAAGACGGGCTGCTGGTCGTCGAGGGCGGGCTGATCCGGGCGGCCGGGGAGGCGCGGGCGCTGCTGCCGACCCTGCCCGCCGCGACCGAGATCATCGACCATCGCCCGCATCTGATCATGCCGGGCTTCATCGACGCCCATATCCACATGCCGCAGACCCAGGTGATCGCCTCCTATGGCGCGCAACTGATGGAGTGGCTGAACAAATACACCTTCGTCGAGGAGCAGAAGCTGGCGCAGCAGGGCCATGCCGAAAAGCTTTCGCGCTTCCTGCTCGACGAACTCCTGTCGAGCGGCACCACGACTGCCGCAGTCTATTGCTCCGTGCACGAAAAATCGGCGGAGGCCTTCTTCACCGAATCGCATCGCCGCAACACAAGGATGATCGCGGGCAAGGTGATGATGGACCGCAACGCACCGGCGGCGCTGACGGATACGGCCGAAAGCGGCTATGCCGAGAGCAAGGCGCTGATCGGCCGCTGGCATGGCAAGGGCAGGCAGCTCTACGCGATCACGCCGCGCTTCGCCGTGACCTCGTCGCCCGAGCAGATGGCGGCCTCGCAGCGCCTCGTCGCGGAGCATCCCGACTGCTTCGTCCAGACCCATATCAACGAGAACCGGGCCGAGATCGCCTTTGCGCGCGAACTCTATCCCGATGCAGCCGACTATGCCGGCATCTACGAGGATTACGGGCTGCTGGGTCGGAAGAGCCTGCTCGGCCACTGCATTCACATGACCAAGCGCGAATGGCGCGCCTTTGCTCAAGCTGGTGCGGTCGCGGTCTTCTGCCCGACTTCGAACCTCTTCCTCGGCTCCGGCCTGTTCGACTGGGAGCGGGCCCGGCGCGAGGGCGTCAAGGTTGCGCTCGCCACCGATATCGGCGGCGGCACCTCCTATTCGATGCTGCGGACCATGGCCGAGGCCTACAAGATCCTGCAATTGCAGGGGCAATCGCTCTCGGCGTTCGAGGCCCTGCACGCGATCACGCTCGGCAATGCGGTCGCGCTCGGTCTCGATCATCTGATCGGCTCGTTCGAGGCGGGGCGCGAGGCGGATATCGTGGTGCTCGATCCCGCCGCGACGCTCGCGATGGCGCACCGGCTGGAGACGGCGCGCGATCTTTCGGAGGAACTCTTCGTGCTGGTCACGCTCGGCGACGAGCGCAACGTGGTCGCGACCTATGTGATGGGCGAGCGGGTGGAATTGCCAGAAGCCTGACATTTGTCATCCCGGACAAGCCGCGATAGCGGCGCCGATCCGGGATCCATGCCTGAACCGTTCCGGAATGGGTCCCGGGTCTCCGCTTCGCTCTGCCCGGGACGACAGGTGAGAGATATCAGCCGAGCACGCCGCCCTTGCGGGCGTGCTCGAGATAGATCTCGCGCAGCCTGAGCGTCGCCGGTCCCGGCGCGCCATTGTGGATGCTGTGGCCGTCGATGGTGGTGACCGGCATCACCAGGCTGGTCGCGGAGGTGATGAAGGCCTCCTCGGCGTCGATCGCCTCGGCGAGCGTGAATTCACGCTCCTCGAAGGTGAAGCCGCTTTCGGCGAGGAAGGCGAGCACCGCCTTGCGGGTGATGCCGGGCAGCACCTTGTTGGAGAGCGGACGCGAGATCAGCGTCTTGCCCTTGACGATCCAGGCGGTCGACGAGGCGCCCTCGGTGACGACGCCGTCCTCGATCAGCCAGGCTTCCTGCGCGTCGTTCTCGGCGGCGAACTGCTTGGCCAGCACCGGGCCGAGCAGGTTGACGCTCTTGATGTCGCGGCGCGCCCAGCGCAGATCCGGCGTGCTGACCACCTTGATGCCGGTCTTCGCCAGCGGCGTGTCCGCGAATTTGCGCGCCTGGGTGAAGAGGACGAGCGACGGCTTGATGTCCTTGGGGAAAGCGAAGTCGCGATCGGCGGCGCCGCGCGAGACCTGCAGATAGATCGAGCCCTCGTCGAGGTTGTTGCGGGCGATCAGCTCTTCATGGATGGCGATCAGTTCGGCGCGGCTCCAGGCCAGCTTCAGGCCGATTTCGTTGCAGGAGCGCTCCAGGCGGATGAGGTGCGCATCGCAATCGACGAGCTTGCCGCCGAGCACCGCCGAGACCTCATAGATGCCGTCGCCGAAGATGAAGCCGCGGTCGAAGATCGAGATCGTGGCGTCTTCCTCGGGAAGATAGGCGCCATTGACGTAGACGGTGCGGCTCATCGCTCGGGTCTCTTGCTGGGTGGACAAAGGCGCACCTTTCCTATCCGAGCGGACGACGCGATGCGAGAGGGCAGGCCGTGTTGCCGCTCAGCGCCCGGCGCAGGACGCGGCCCTTACGGGACTTCCGTCTCAGCACTTCAGCGCCGCCGCGATCAGGCGCTGCGTGTAGGCCTGCTGCGGCGCCTCGAAGATCGCCTCGGTCGGCCCACGCTCGACCACCCGGCCATCCTTCATCACCATGATCTCGTCGGACATCGCCCGGACCACGGAAAGGTCGTGGCTGATGAAGAGATAGGACAGGCGGTGCCGCGCCTGCAGTTGCTTGAGCAGGGCGACGATGCTGGCCTGGACGGTGCGGTCGAGCGCCGAGGTCGGCTCGTCGAGCACCACCAGCGCCGGACACAGGATCATGGCGCGGGCGATTGCGATGCGCTGGCGCTGGCCGCCGGAGAATTCGTGCGGATAGCGGTTGCGCAGGGCTGGATCGAGCGCGACTTCGGCCAGTGCTTCGGCGGCGCGCCGCTCCCGCTCGCCGCGCGACAGGCCGGGCTCGTGGACCAGCAGCCCTTCGGTGACGATCTCGCCGACGGTCAGCCGCGGCGAGAGCGAGCCGAACGGGTCCTGGAACACCGCCTGCAGGCTGCGGCGCAGCGGACGCATCGCGGCCCGGTCGAGCCCGGTCAGCGCCCGGTCCTCGAAGCGCACCTGCCCGCTGGCCGGCACAAGCTTCAGGATCGCCCGGCCGAGCGTCGACTTGCCCGAGCCGGATTCGCCGACGATGCCGATGGTCTGGCCGCGCCGCAGGCTGAGATCGACGCCGTCGACGGCGTGCAGCACGGCCCTTTCACGCCGGAGGAAGCCGCGGCTCAGATCGAAGCTGACGCGCAGGTCGCGGGCTTCGAGCAGGATTGGGGCGTCGGGAGGAGGCGGGGCCTTGCGGCCATGCGGCTCGGCCGCGAGTAGGGCACAGGTATAGGGATGCGTCGGCCTCTCGAAGATCGCCGAAGTCGCGCCGCTCTCGACGACCTTGCCCGCCTTCATCACATAGACGCGCTCGGCATATTTCCTGACGAGGCCGAGATCGTGGCTGATCAGGATCACCGCCATGCCGAGGCGCTGCCTGAGCTCGGCGATTAGCGCCAGAATCTCGGCCTCGATGGTGACGTCGAGCGCTGTCGTCGGCTCGTCGGCGATCAGGATGTCGGGATTATTGGCGAGCGCCATGGCGATCATCACGCGCTGGCGCTGGCCGCCGGAGAGCTCGTGCGGATAGGAATCGAGCCGCCGCTCCGGCTGCGGGATGCGCACCAGCTTCAGCAGTTCGAGCGCCCGCGTCCGCGCAGCCTTGCGCGACAGGCCCTTATGCCGGCGCAGCGGCGCGGCCATCTGCGCCCCGATCCGGAACAGCGGATCGAGCGAGGTCATCGGCTCCTGGAAGATCATCGCGAGCTTGCTGCCGCGATAGGCGTTGAGCCTTGCCGGGGAGAGGCCGAGCAGCTCGGTGCCGCGATAGCGGATCGAGCCCGAAGCCTCGCCATTGCTCGCGAGCAGCCCCATCGCCGCCATCACGCTCTGGCTCTTGCCGGAACCGGATTCGCCCACAATGGCGACGAACTCGCCGGGCGCGACGTCGAGGTCGATGCCGCGCACCGCCTCGCACGGGCCGTCATTGGTCCGGAAACGGACCTTGAGGTCGCGGATGGCGAGGACGGGTTCGCTCGCCATTTCAGCGATCCCGCGGGTCGAGCGCATCGCGCAGGCCGTCGCCGAGGAAGTTCAGCGCGAACAGGGTGGTCACCAGGAAAGCGGCGGGGAAGGCGAGCATCCAGGGCGTCGCCTGGATCGCCCGCGCGCCGTCCGAGATCAGCACGCCCCAGCTCGTCATCGGCTCCTGCACGCCTAGGCCGAGGAAGGAGAGGAAGCTCTCGAGCAGGATGACCTTCGGCACCAGCAAGGTGACGTAGACGATCACCGGGCCGAGCGTGTTCGGGATGACATGGCGCGTCAGGATGCCGCCGATCGAGACGCCGAGCGCCTCGGCCGCCAGCACATATTCCTGGCGCTTGATCGAGAGCGTCTGGCCCCGGACGATCCGCGCCATGTCGAGCCATTCGATCGCGCCGACGGCGAGGAACATCAGGATGAAGTTACGGCCGAAGAACACGACCAGCAGGATCACGAAGAAGATGAAGGGCAGCGAATAGAGGACGTCGACGATACGCATCATCACCATGTCGATGCGCCCGCCGAGATAGCCGGCAGTGGCGCCATAGGCGACGCCGATCACCAGCGCGACGCCGGTGGCGAGCAGGCCGATGGCGAGCGAGACACGACCGGCGACCAGGGTCCGGGTCAGGAGGTCGCGCCCGTTGCTGTCGGTGCCGAACAGGAAATGCTGGCGCTTGATGGGGACGGCGAGCGCGAGCCGGCGGCCCTCCTGCTCGCTGGCCGTGATCCGCGGCGTGCCGAACTGGTCGGAGCGGTCGAAATAGACCAGCAGGCGCTGGTCGATCGGCCTTTGCGCGGTCAGGACCAGTCGGACCTCGGCGGCGTCCACGACGACCTCGCTCGGCGTCGCCCTTATGCGCAAGGCGATGCGCTGTATCGCGGCCGGCAGCGCCTCAGCCTTGGGATAGGCCGAGAGACTGGCGGGCACGCGGACATAGTCCTGATAGACCCGGTCGTAAGGGTGGCCGGTGAACCAGGGCCCGAAGATGCAGGCCAGCGTCATCAACGCCAGCACGACGAGGCTCGCGACCGCGGCGCGGTTGCGCAGCAGGCGGAGGCGGGCGTCCTGCCAGAGCGAGCGGGCGGCGGGCGGGGCGGGAAGGGGCACAACCTCGCTCATCGGCTCAATCCAGCCTGACGCGCGGGTCGAGCAGCGCGTAGAGGATGTCGACGACGAGGTTGAAGACCAGGACGAAGATGGCGACGACGACCACCGTGCCCATCACCAGCGTGTAGTCGCGGTTGAGCGCGCCCTCGACGAAATAGCGCCCGATGCCGGGAATACCGAAGATGGTCTCGACCACCACCGAACCGGTGAGCAGGCTCGCCGCGGCCGGGCCAAGATACGAAATGACCGGCAGGGCGGCCCCGCGCCCGGCATGCAGGGCGATCGTCGCGCCCGAGAGCCCCTGCGCCCGCAGGGTCCGGATATGATTGGCACGCAGCGTCTCGATCATCGCCGCCCGCGTCATCCTGGCGATCACGGCGATCTGCGGCAGGGCGAGCGTCACGATCGGCAGGATGGTGTTGCGGAAGGCGCCGCCATTCCAGCCGCCGACCGGAAGCCAGGCCAAGCTCAGGCCGAAGACGATCTGCAGGATCGGCGCAACGACGAAATTCGGGATGGTGATACCGGCGGTGGCCAAACCCATCACCGCATGGTCGGCCCCGCCATTCTGGCGGAAGGCGGCGAGCGCGCCGAGCGGGCCGCCTATGGCGAGCGCGAGCAGCAGCGCCGAGGCGCCGAGCCGCATCGAGACCGGCAGTCCTTGCGCGAAGAGCTCGGCGATCGAGAAATCGCGGAAATAGAAGGAGGGACCGAAATCGCCGCGCAGCAGGGCGCCAAGATAGGTCAGGTACTGGGCGTGAAGCGGCTGGTCGAGCTGATAGATCCGTCGCAGATTCTCCATCACCTTGGCCTCGAGCGGCTGTTCGAGATCGAACGGCCCACCCGGCGCGAGGCGCATCAGGAAGAACGAGAGCGTCACGATCACGAGCAGGGTCGGGATCGCGGTGGCGAAGCGGCGCAGAATGTAGGTGAGCATCAGATTGCGCCGGGATGCCCGCCATTCTTCCCCTCTCCCCCTGCGGGAGAAGGTGGCCCGAAGAGCCGGATGAGGGGTCGCTCAGGTCTACCCGTCATGCTCGCCCTTGTGGCGAGCATCCACGTCTCGAACACCGTACTCGTCACCGGAAGACGTGGATGGTCGGGACAAGCCCGACCATGACGATGAAGCGTCGTCCGACCCCTCACCCCGACCCTCTCCCGCAGGGGGAGAGGGGGAAGGTCGCGCCTGTCCGGTCGGTCAAACCCGGCCATGACGTGCTTCGGTCACGGCTTCAGGCTCATGAACCGCGTCGGCAGCGCGCCGCGCAGATTCTGCTGGAAGCCGACCAGCTTTGGCGAGACCAGGTTCTTCGAGGAATAGTACATCAGCGGGATCCACGGCATGTCGGCCGCGAGAATGCTGTCGGCTTCGCGCAGGATCGCGGCGCGCTTGGCGAGATCGAGTTCGTCGGCGCCCTGCTGCAGCAGCGCGTCGAACTTCGGATTGGCGTACTTGCCGGAATTGAAGCCCTTATTGTCGCTGAGGAACAGGAACAGGAAGTTCTGGGGATCGGAATAGTCTCCGATCCAGCCATAGCGGGCGATGTCGAAGTCGCCGCCGTCGCGCAGCAGGGCGAAATGGGTCTTGCCGTCGGTGTTGATGAAGCTGGTCTCGACGCCGAGCACCTTCCACTGCTCGGCGATGGCGATCATCGTGCGGCGATTGTTGTCGGTGGTGTTGTAGCGCAGTTGCACCCGCAGCGGCATGCCGGGGCCGTAGCCGGCGGCGGCGAGCAGGCGCTTCGCCTCTTCCTCGCGGTCGAGCGGCGAGACGCCCTTGAAGTCGGCCTCCGCGCGCTCGCCATAGTTCCCGATATTCGGCGGGATCACGCCATAGGCCGGCAGCATGGTGCCGCCCCAGATCTCCTCGGCGATGAACTCGCGGTCGATCACCAGCGACAGCGCCCGGCGCACGCGCAGATCGTCGAAGGGCTTCTTTGCGGTATTTACGATGAGGAAATAGGTGCCGAGATACGGCGCGACCTTGACCTGATTGCCGAGCTTCTCGCGCAATTGCTGGATCTGGTCGGCCGGAATGTCGGTCGTCATATGCAGCTCGCCGGCCTGGAAACGGCGCGCGGCGGCGGCGAGATCGGAGGCGGGATAGTACAGGATCGTGTCGATCTGCACGTTCGCCGCGTCGTGGAAGTTCCTGTTCTTCTCCATCTTGATGTGGGAGTTCGGCACGAACTCCTTCAGCGTGTAGGCGCCGTTGGAGATCCAGTTCTCCGGCTTGACGAAATCCTTGCCGAACTTCTCGACGGAGGCCGGATGCACCGGCAGGCCGGTCTGGTGCGTCAGCAATTCCAGGAAATAGGGCGTCGGCCGTTCCAGCTTGATTTCCAGCGTCGTGTCGTCCGGCGCCTTGACGCCGAGCTCGTCGATGCCCGCGCCTTCGCCCGATTTGTTGATCTTCTCGGCGTTGAGGATGGGGTAGAGGATGTTGGCGTATTTCGCGCCGGTCGCGGGATTGATGATCCGCTTCAGCGAGTAGACGAAATCGCCCGCCTTGACCGGGTCGCCGTTCGACCATTTGGCGTTGGCGCGGAGCTTGAACGTGTAGCTCTTGCCGTCCTCGCTCATCGTCCAGCTTTCGGCGACGCCGGGTATGACCTCGCCGTTGATGTGGTGGATGACCAGCCCCTCGGAGAGGTCGCGCAGCAGGTGCGCCTCGGCCACCGTCGAGGTCTTGTGGGCATCGAGCGTCTCGGGGTCGCCGTCATTGCCGCGATGGAAGACGACCTGGGCCAGGGCGGCGTGGCCGAGCCCCAGGGCGAGGCCGGCCGCAAGGGCGAGAGGCCGCAGACGGCGCAGGAACTGCGACTCAGCCTTGAAGCTTTTCATGAGCTCTCTCCGAAGCTTAGCCGGACGGGCCCCTTTCCCGCTCGTGCGGGAAGTATGGGCCGATCCTGAGGCCGGAGCCAAGGAGGAAAACGGGGACTTCAACCGATCTCCGACCGCGGGCAGGCGGGGAGCCTGGAAGCGTCCGCGGGTCGCCGTAGTCGGGGGAGACCGGGCGGGATACCCGCCCGGTCCATGAAAAGGGCACTCAGCCCTTCTGCGTGCGTCCCTGCGCCTCGACGACGGCAACGGCGGTCATGTTGACGACGCCGCGCGCCGTCACCGAGCCGGTCAGGATATGCACGGGCTTCGCCGCGCCGATCAGGATCGGCCCGACCGGCAATGCGTCCGCCAGCACCTTGGCGAACTGATAGGCGATGTTGGCCGAGTCCAGATTCGGGAAGACCAGCACGTTGGCGACGCCCTTCAGACGCGAGGAGGGCAGGACACGGTCGCGGATCGCCGCCACCAGCGCCGAGTCGGCCTCCATCTCGCCGTCGCATTCGAGATCCGGCGCGCGCTCGCGGATCAGCCCCAGCGCCTTGCGCATCTTCAGCGAGGACGGGGTGTCGGCCGCGCCGAAGTCGGAATGCGAGAGCAGGGCGATCTTCGGCTCGATGCCGAAGCGCTCGACATGGCCGGCCGCGAGCACGGTCATGTCGGCGATCTCCTCGGCCGTCGGATCGTGCTTCACATGCGTGTCGGTGAGGAAGAAGGCGCCCTTGCTGGTGATGATCAGCGTCATCGCCGCGATGTCGCTGACGCCGGGCTCGAGTCCGATGATGTCGCGGATATGGCGCAGCCGCGACAGGAAGCGGCCTTCCAGGCCGGTGATCATCGCATCGGCCTCGCCGCGCACCACGGCGAGCGCCGCGATCACCGTATTGTTGGTGCGCACCAGCGAGCGGGCGGCTTCCGGGGTGATGCCGCGGCGGCCGGCGATGTCGAGATAGGTCTGGACGTAGTCGCGATAGCGCGGATCGTCTTCCGGATTGATCAGCTCGAAGTCGACGCCGGGCCGGATCGTCAGGCCGAAGCGCGCGATGCGGGCCTCGACCACGCTCGGGCGGCCGATCAGGATCGGCGTAGCCAGCCCCTCCTCTAGCGCCACCTGCGCCGCGCGCAGCACGCGCTCATCCTCGCCCTCGGCATAGACCACCCGCTTCGGGTCGGCCTTGGCCTTGGCGAAGAGCGGCTTCATCAGGAAGCCGGAGCGGAAGACGAAGCGCGACAGGTCCTCGCGATAGGCCTCGACGTCGATCAGCGGCTTCTTGGCGACGCCGGTGATCATCGCCGCCTCGGCGACAGCCGGCGCGATACGCAGGATCAGGCGCGGATCGAACGGGTTCGGGATCAGCGAGGTCGCGCCGAAGGTCTGCGCCTCGCCGCCATAGGCCCGCGCCGCGATGTCGGAGGTGGCCTCGCGGGCGAGGGCGGCGATGGCGCGCACCGCGGCGAGCTTCATCGCCTCGTTGATCGTCGTCGCCTGCACGTCGAGCGCGCCGCGGAAGATGTAGGGGAAGCAGAGGACGTTGTTGACCTGGTTCGGATAGTCCGAGCGGCCGGTGCAGATCATCGCGTCCGGCCGGGCGGCCAGCGCATCCTCCGGCGTGATCTCCGGATTGGGGTTGGCGAGCGCCAGGATCAGCGGCTTCGGCCCCATGCGCTTGGCCATCTCCGGCTTGAGCACGCCCGCGGCCGAGAGCCCGAGGAAGACGTCGGCATCGCCGATGACGTCGGAGAGCGTGCGGGCGTCGGTCTCCTGCGCATAGACCTCCTTCCAGCGATCCATCAGGGTGTTGCGCCCCTTGTGGACCACGCCTTCGAGGTCGGTGACCCAGATGTTCTTGCGCTGCGCGCCGAGCGAGACCAGCAGGTTGAGGCAGGCGAGCGCGGCCGCGCCGGCACCAGAGACGACGATCTTGACGTCGGCGATCTTCTTGCCGGCGAGATCGAGCCCGTTGAGGACGGCGGCGCCGACGATGATCGCCGTGCCGTGCTGGTCGTCATGGAAGACCGGGATGTTCATCCGGGCCTTGAGCTGCTCCTCGATCTCGAAGCACTCGGGGCCCTTGATGTCTTCCAGGTTGATGCCGCCGAAGGTCGGTTCCAGCGCGGCGACGACCTCGACGAACTTCTCCAGATTGCGCTGGTCGACCTCGATGTCGAAGCAGTCGATGCCGGCGAACTTCTTGAACAGGACGGCCTTGCCTTCCATCACCGGCTTGGAGGCCAGCGGGCCGATATCGCCGAGGCCGAGCACGGCGGTGCCGTCGGTGACGACCGCGACGAGATTCTGGCGCGAGGTCAGCTCGGCGGCCTGGCTCGGATCGTCGACGATCGCCTCGCAGGCCGCGGCGACGCCGGGCGAATAGGCGAGAGCGAGGTCGCGCTGGTTGCCGAGCGGCTTGGTCGCCTGGATCTCGAGCTTTCCGGCCCGCGGCTGGCGATGATAGACGAGGGCGCCAGCGCGAAGGTCGGCCGACAGGGTGCTCTTCATGGTTCCGATTCCCCAGGCGTACGCCCGGCGCAACCGGCGCCGGGCTGCTCGGAGGTCGCCCGTAAGACGCCCCGCGTCAAGCTTCGAACCAGCAATAATCCTTGTTCAAAACGTCCGCGCCGGAGCGGGCTCTAGGCGGCCAGCGCTCCGACCCCGCCGTCATGGAGATGGCAAGCCGCGACATGGCCGGGCGCGATCTGCTTCAGCACCGGCCGTTCCGCCTTGCAGCGCGGCCCGGCCATCGGACAGCGCGGGTGGAAATGGCAGCCCGGGGGCGGGTGCAGCGGCGAGGGAATCTCGCCCTTCAGCGGTGCGAAGCGCTTCTTGCGCGCCGTGATCGAGGGCACGTTGGCGAGCAGTGCCTGGGCGTAAGGGTGCTGCGGGCCCTTGAACAATTCGCTCGCCGGCGCCGCCTCGACGACCCGTCCGAGATACATGATCACCACCCGGTCGGAGAGGTGCCGGACCACGCTGAGATCGTGGCTGATGAACAGATAAGTCAGGTTAAGTTCGTCGCGCAGCTTCATGAAAAGATTCAGGACCTGGGCCTGAATCGATACATCAAGTGCGGCCACGCTTTCGTCGCAGACCAGGAATTGCGGCTTCACCGCGAGAGCCCGGGCGATGCCAATACGCGCCCGCTGCCCACCCGAGAACTGGTGCGGGTACCGCCGGCGGTAGCTTGGGTCGAGCCCGACGCGCTCCAGCATCTCGACGACATAGGCGTCCTGCTGGGCCTTCTCGACGAGGCCGTGCACGACCGGAGCCTCGCCGACGATGTCGGTGACCCGCAGGCGCGGGTTGAGGGAGGACATCGGGTCCTGGAAGATCATCTGGATCGCCAGCGTGGCGGCGCGGCGCTGCTGCGCATCCATCTCGTCGGTGAACTGGCCGCGCCAGGAAACCCGGCCCGCGCTCGGGGGGTGGATGCCGGCGACGACACGTCCGAGTGTCGACTTGCCGCAGCCGGATTCGCCGACCAGCCCGACGACCTCGCCCTGGGTCACCGAGAGGTCGACCCCGTCGACCGCGTGGACCACCTGCTCGGTGTAGCCGGCGCCCATCCAGTTGGCGAATTTCGAGGCGGCATCGAGCGGCTTGGTGAAGCGCTTGGAGACGCCGTCGAGGGTCAGGATCGGCGCACTCATGCCGCGACTCCGGCGAGGTTCAGCGGGTGATGGCAGCGCACGCCGCGCTCGCCCGGAAAAGCGGTGACCGCCGGCGCCTGCGCGAGGCAGTCCGCCTGGGCGTAATCGCAGCGCGGGGCGAAGGCGCAGCCCTGCGGCAGCCTGGCCAGTGACGGCGTCGAGCCGCGGATCTGGCGCAAGGGCGCGCCGGGCTCGCCCTCGGCCGGCAGCGAGCCGAGAAGGCCGCTGGTGTAGGGATGGAGGGGGGTGTCGAGCACGGGGTCGACCGCGCCGGTCTCGACGATGCGCCCGGCATACATCACCGCGATCCGGTCGGCGAGACCGGCGACGACGCCGAGATCATGGGTGATCCAGACCAGCGCCGTGCCGGTCTCGGCGCAAAGCGACTGCATCTCGGCCAGGATCTGGCTCTGGATGGTGACGTCGAGCGCCGTGGTCGGCTCGTCGCAGATGATCAGCGGCGGGCGGTGCAACAGGGCGATCGCGATGGCGACGCGCTGGCGCATGCCGCCGGAAAACTGGTGCGGATAGGCGTTGAGCCGCTCCTCGGGAGAGGGGATGCCGACCTTGGCGAGGGCGTCGCGCGCGCGCTCCCGCGCCGCCTTGTGCGAAACCTTGTCATGGGCGGTGACGGCCTCGATCATCTGCGTGTCGACGCGCAGCACCGGGTTCAGCGTCATCATCGGGTCCTGGAAGATCATCGCGACCTCGCGGCCGCGGACCTTGCGGAATCCCTCCTCGTCGAGCCCGACCAGTTCCTTGCCGTTGAGCTTGATCGAGCCTTCGACGATCTTTCCGGGCGGGTCGATCAGCCCCATCACCGAGAAGCCGGTGACCGACTTGCCCGAGCCGGACTCGCCGACGAGGCCGAGCACCTCGCCGCGGTTGACGTGGAAGGACACGCCGTCGACCGATTTCACCGTGCCGGCACGGGTGAAGAAATGGGTCTTCAGGCCGGAAACTTCGAGAACGGGCGCCATCCTCACTTCTCCAGCCGCGGGTTGAGCACGTCGCGCAGGCGGTCGCCGACCAGGTTGATCGAGACGATCGTCAGAAGCAGCGCGATGCCGGGGAATACCGAGATCCAGTACTTGCCCGAGAGCATGTACTGGAAGCCGTTGGCGATCAGCACGCCGAGCGAGGGTTCGGTCTGGGGCAGGCCGACGCCGAGGAAGGAGAGCGTGGCTTCGAGCGAGATCGCATGCGCCGTCTGCACGGTGACGATGACGATCACCGGCGCCAGGCAGTTCGGCAGGATGTGGCGGAAGACGGTGCGGGCATGGGAGAGGCCGAGCGACTGGGCCGCCTCGACATACTCCTTGCGCCGCTCGACCAGGGCCGAGCCGCGCACGGTGCGGGCGTAATAGGCCCATTGCACCATCACCAGCGCGATGATGATCTTGTCGACGCCCTTGCCGAGCCCCGCGACCAGGATCAGGGCAACCAGGACCGAAGGCAGCGAGAGCTGCAGGTCGACGATGCGCATGATAATGTTCTCGGTGCGCCCGCCGGAATAGGCGGCGATCAGGCCGATCGCCATGCCGACGCCGGCGGCGAGGATGCCCGAGAACGCGCCGACCATCAGCGAGATGCGCAGGCCGTAGAGAATGCCGGAGAGCAGGTCGCGCCCGACGCCGTCGGAGCCGAGCCACATGGTGAAGCCCTCGCCGGCGACATCGCCGGGCGGCAGGCGCGAATCCATCACGTCGACGCTGGCGAGGTCGTAAGGGTTCTGCGGCGCGATCAGCGGCGCAGCCAGTGCGAGCAGAACGATGAGGACGAACAGGCCGAGGCCGAAGGTGGCGAGCCTGTCCTCGAAGAAGGAGCGGGCGAAGCGCCGGAACGGCGTCTCCTCCTTCGCTTCGACCGGCGGGGCGGCAGCGGCGGTGGGCAGGGTGGCCTCGCTCATGAGGTGGCCTCCGTCAGGCGCACGCGTGGATCGAGCGCGGAATAGATCAGGTCGACCAGGAGGTTGATCGTGACGAACAGCACCACGACGACCATCACATAGGCGACGATCACCGGCCGATCGAGGCGGGTGATCGCCTCGAGCAGCAGGCGGCCCATGCCCGGCCAGGCGAAGATCGTCTCGGTCACCACCGAGAAGGCGACCAGCGAGCCGAATTCGAGCCCGAGCACGGTGACGATCGGGATCATGATGTTCTTGAGGATATGGACGCCGATGATCCGGCTCTGCGACAGGCCCTTGGCCCGCGCGAACTTGACATAGTCCATCAGCGCGGCTTCCCGGGCACCGGCCCGGGCGAGGCGGATCACCAGCGAGATCTTGAGCAGAGCGAGGTTGAGCGCGGGCAGGGCGACATGCTGCCAGCCCTTGAGCGAGAGCAGCGAGGTATCGATGCCGAGGATCGAGACGGTCGGCCCCCGCCCCGTGGCGGGCAGCCAGCCGAGGCTGACGGCGAAGGTCAGGATCAGCATCAGCCCGACCCAGAAGGTCGGCAGAGAGAAGCCGAGGATCGAGATCGCCATGATCAGCCGGGAGATGCGGCTCTCCGGCTTCAGCCCGGCATAGAGGCCGAGCGGCAGGCCGATCAGGATCGCCATGAAGAGGGCGACGAAAGCGAGCTCCAGCGTCGCCGGCATGCGATGCAGGATCAGCTTGATCGCCGACTCGCCATGCACGAAGGACCGGCCGAGATCGCCTTGCACGGCGTTCTTCAGGAAGATCAGGAACTGTTCCCAGATCGGCCGGTCGAGACCGAGCGCGCGTGCCGTTTCGGCGATCTGCTGCTGGTCCATCTCGGGCGAGATCAGCATGTAGATGGGATCGCCGACGACGTTGACGCCGAAGAAGACGATCACGAGCATCGCCGCGATGACGAATAGCGCTTGCGCCAGGCGGCGCAGGACGAATGCCAGCATGGTCCGGGACCTTCCGGAGCGGGATGCGAAACGCCAACCGACCGGTGATCCGGCCGGATGGCGCCCTCGCATTCCAACAAGAAAAGAGTGTCGCGCCGTCCGGACCGGGCTTCAAGCGGGTCCGGACGGGCGTCGATGTGTCCGGCTTATTCCTTACGAATGCCGGTGGCGAGGGTGTACTCGTCGGTCCGGGCCTGGACCTTGACGCCCTTGCGCGAAGCCCAGGTGTTGAGCTGGTAGTGGGTCGGGATCAGGCCGACATCGTTGATGCCGATCTCCATCGCCTCGGCGAGGGCGAGGTCGCGCTTGGCGTCGTCGACCGTGCGCAGCGCCTCTTCCAGCTTGGCGTCGAAGGCCTTGTTGGAATAGCGGCCGCGATTGGTGGCCCCCATGCCCTTGGCCGGGTCGAAGGTGGCGAGCAGCGCCTTGAGCGAGTCGGAGGACTCACCCGTGCCCGCGCCCCAGCCGACGAGGATGAAGGAGAATTCCGGCACGTTGCCCTGGCCGCCCTGCGAGGCGCGGGTGAAGAAGTTCGCCGAAGGCAGCGTCTCGACCTCGGTCTCGATGCCGAGGCGCGAGAACATCTGCGCCACCGCTTCGATGATCTTGGTGTCGTTGAGGTAGCGGTTGGTCGGCCCGTGCAGCTTCATCTTGAAGCCGTTCGGATAGCCGGCCTCGGCGAGCAGCTTCTTGGCGCCGTTGAGATCATAGGCGACGGGCTTCAGCTTCTTGGAGGTGCCGAAGAAACCGTCGGGCAGGAGCTGGCCGGCGGGGATCGCCTCCTTCTCCATGATGCGGTCGACGATGGCCGGCCGGTTGATCGCCATCGACAGCGCCTGGCGGACCTTGAGGTTCTGCAGCGGGTTCTTGATCTCCGAACCGTCCTTGCCCTTGATGAAGGGCGAGACCTCGCGGAAGTGATCCATGTGGAAGTAGATCACCCGGTTCGAGACCGTGCTGGCGACGCTGAGCTTGGCGTCGCCCTTGAGGCGCGCGACGTCGGAGGTCGGGACGTTGTCGATCACGTCGACATCGCCCGCGAGCAGGGCCGCGACGCGGGTCGGGGCCGAGGTGATCATCTTGAAGGTGACCTTCGACCAGGGCTCCTTGCCGCCCCAGTAATTCTCGTTCGGCGTCAGCACGACGCGGTCGCCCGCGACATACTCGGCCTGCTTGTAGGCGCCGGTGCCGCCGGCCGCGCATTTGCCGAGGTTGAAGTCCTCGGTGGTCGTGTCCTTGCACTTCGCCGAGATGATGCCGAAGGTCGAGAGGTCGGTCGGCACCAGCGGCGCCGGCGTCGCGGTCTTCACGCGAACGGTGTGGTCGTCGACCTTGCTGAACTCTTTGCCGCGCACATAGGCGGAGAAGCTCGACGGGCTTTTCGGCACGTTCGGCGCGCGCTGCATGGTCGCGATCACGTCGTCCGCCGTGAACGGCGAGCCGTCATGGAACTTGACGTTCTTGCGCAGCTTGAATTCCCAGGTGGTGTCGTCGATCGCCTTCCAGCTCTCGGCCAGCAGCGGCTTCAGCGTCTGCTTCTCGTCCTGCCCGACCAGCGGCTCGTAGACGTGCCGTGCCAGCATGTTGTTGGGCGAGACGTTGTGATAGTGCGGGTCCATCGCGCTGAGCTCGGCCGAGATGCCGACGCGCAGTTCCTGGGCCGAGGCCGCCCCGGCGGCGACCATCACGGGTGCCGCGAGAAGCGCGGCCTTCAGGCCCTTCAGCCCGATCTTGCTGATCTTTTCCATTCTGCCCTCCCGACGGCCTGAGCCACCATCTTGAACAACTGAACCATGACTGGCGAGTCGCCGGTTGCCCGGACCTTCCCCTCCCTCGCCTTGGCGCGAACCCTAGAGCCGTTTTCTATGCTTGTAAATTATAGCCATTGGTAGACTGTATAATGTCCGCGCATATTCGAATGCGGCTTGGGGTAAACGCAGAATCGAGGGCGGTTCCGATGGAAAAGCGGGTGGCCGGCAAGGCGGGGGCAAGACAGGCGCCCAGCCTGCGCGAGCTCGAGATCCTGCAGGCGATGATCGCGACCCGGAAAACCGTGGCTGCGGCGCAGATGCTCGGCATCTCGCAGCCGGCCGTGTCGCGGGCGCTCGCAACCCTCGAGGCACATGTCGGCCGGCCGCTCTTCCTGCGCGAGGGTGGGCGGCTTGTGCCCACCGGCGACGCCTTCGCCCTCGAGGCGGAGGCGCAGCCGGTCTTCGATGCGCTGCAGCGCCTGGCGGGGTGGCCCGGGCAGACGGCGATGGCGAGCGTTCTGCGCATCGCCGCTGCGACGACGCTGGCGCAGTTCGTGCTGCCGCCGGTTTTGGCGCACTTCCGGATTCAGGAGCCGGATGTCGTCGCCAATGTCGAGATCGGCACCAGCACCTCCGTGATCGCGCTGGTTGCCGACCGCGCCGCCGATATCGGGCTGGTCGACGTGCCCGTGCCGCATATCGGCGTTCGCAACGAGGTTTTCCGCGAGGCCGTGGCGCATGTGGTGATGCCGGATGACCATCCGCTCGCCGCCCACGCAGTGATCGCGCCGCGTGACCTCGCAGACGAGCCGCTGATCGCCGCGGCGCGGCGCTTTCCGGTTCGCTTCGAGGCTGACCGGGCTTTCGCCGATGCCGGCGTCGCGCCCCGGCTGGTTGCCGAAGGGGCGACAGCGACCTTCATGGCGGAGCTGGTGCGCCAGCGCGTCGGGCTCGCGCTGCTCAACCCTTTCCCGCTGACGCTCGGCGGCATGCAGGGGCTGGCGGCGCGGCGCTTTGCGCCGCGGATCGTCTATCGCACTTCGCTGCTCTTCCCCGCGACCGGCCCGGTCGTCCCGGCGGCGCGCCGCTTCGCCGATCTTCTGCGTGCTTGGCAGCCCGAGGACGGGCTGACCACGCCGATCAGGTGAGGGGAGCGGGCAGAGGCCTCAGAACGCCTTGAAGGTGATGATGGTGTGGGTGTCGGCGATCTCGGGGATCGACTGCACCTTCTCGGCGACGAAATGGCCGATATCGACATCGGCGGCGACATGGAACTTGGCGAGGATGTCGTAATTGCCGGCGGTCGAGTAAATCTCCGAGGCGATCTCGCGATCGGCGAGTTCGCTCGCGACCTCATAGGTCTTGCCGAGCTTGCACTTGATCTCGACGAAGAAGGTCTGCATCGCGCGCTCCGGAACCCTGTGCCTTGAACCGCTTCTGGATAGAGGCTTGCGCCGGAAGATCAAGCGCCGGCGAGTGCGGCGATGCGCCGGGTCATCGCACTGTCCGGATCGGGAAGCGGCGCCAGCACGGTGAAGTGATTGGCGCCCTCGATCTCCTCATAGCGCGTCCGGACGCCGCCGAGGCCCCAGACATCTGTGATGCGCCGGCTCTGCTTGAGATATTCCTCGCTCTCCGCCCCGCCGACCACGGCGTCCATGATCAGCCCTGAAGGGGCCGGCCAGAACAGCGGGCTTTCGAGCTCGGCTCCCGCCATCGTCAGGCCGAGCGCCTTGTTGATGCTGGTCTCGGTCAGCGGCTTCAGGTTGTAGAGCCCGGAAATGCCATAGGCCGCGTGGACCAGATGGTCCGGCAGCTCGGGGTCGACATTCTTCCAGTCGGTCGCGAGCAGGCAGGCCGAAAGCTGGCCGCCGGCCGAATGTCCGGCCGCCACCACGGGCAGATTGAAGCGCCGCCAGATCGCCGCCGCAGCCTGCTGCATCTCCCAGACGATATGGCCGACCTCGACCTGCGGGCAAAGATCGTAGCCCGCGACCGCGACCGGCACGCCGAGCCGGTTCAGGCCTCGTGCCATATGCGAGAAATAGCTGGGGTCGAGCGCCTGCCAATAGCCGCCATGGACGAACAGCACGATCGCCCGGCTGTTGACCGTCTCCGGCTTGAACAGATCGTAATACTGCCGCGGGCTCTCGCCATAGCTGACGCCGAGTTCGGAGACAGCTTCGCTGCGATAGGCGGCGGCATCGGCCGCCCAGCCGGCGATCAGCGCGGGATGCTCGGGCACGCGGGCGCGGTTGTTGTACTCGGTCTCGTAGTCCTGGGACATGGCGTTCCGGCTGATGGGAGATCCCTGCCGTGGCAGGCGTTCGCCACTCTGCGTCATGGTCTTTGACAGGTCGAGCGACAAACGCGACAAACCCGGCACAGTTCCGCCGGAGGCACCCATGGACAACCCCGTTCTCGCCGAAGTGACGCGTGGCGGCGTCGTCGAATCGCGCCATCGCGGCGCCGCGATCGTCATGGATGCCGACGGTGCCGTGGTTCTGGCGCTCGGGGATGTCGAGCGGCCGGTCTTCCCGCGCTCGGCGGTCAAGGCCCTGCAGGCGCTGCCGCTGCTCGAAAGTGGCGCGGCGGACCGCTACGGGCTGACGCCGGCCGAGATCGCACTCGCCGTCGCCTCGCATTCCGGCGAGGAGGCGCATGCGCAGGCGGCGCTCGGCATGCTGCGCAAGGCGGGGCGCGAGGCCGGCTGCCTCGAATGTGGTGCGCATTGGCCGATGGGCGAGGTAGCGGCGCGCGCCCTCGCAAAAGCCGGCCGGGAGCCGACCGCACTCAACAACAACTGCTCGGGCAAGCACGCCGGCTTCGTCTGCCTCTCCTGCGGCCTCGACGAGGACCCGACCGGCTATGTGAAGCCCGGCCATGCCGTGCAGAGGGCGGTGAGGGAGGCGCTGGAGGAGACGACCGGCGCCGCCCACACCAGCGAACTTTCCGGCACCGATGGCTGCTCGATCCCGACCTATGCCGTGCCTCTGAAGGCGCTGGCGCTAGGCTTCGCCCGCTTCGGCACCGGCCATGGCTTCGGTCCGCAACGCGCCGACGCGGCGCGGCGCATCCGCGAAGCGGTGGCAGCCAATCCCTTCATGGTCGCCGGCACCGGCCGCTTCGACACCCGCTTCATGGAGAGGTTCGGGGCGCGCGCCTTCATCAAGACCGGCGCCGAGGGCGTCTATTGCGGCGCGCTGCCGGAACTGGGCTACGGCATCGCGCTGAAATGCGACGATGGCGCCGGCCGGGCCGCTGAGGTCGCGATGGGGGCGCTGATCGAGCGCCTGCTGCCGCTGGACGAGGACGGCAAGGCCGCCTTCGCCGGCTTCCGCGAAAGCGTGCTGAAGAACTGGAACGGCATCGAGGTGGGCAGGATCCGGGCGGCGGCAAACCTCGCCTGAGGCGCTTGACGGCCGCAGCGGGCCGCGCGCAGGCTCGGTCGCCCCGCCGGGTCCGTCCCATGCCGCAAGATCTCGACAAAGCCGATCGTTCCACTGTCGCCACCGGCGCGGGGCCGCTCGGCCGCGACCTGCTCGCCGGCCTGACGCTGGCGGCGATCACCATTCCCGAGCAGATGGCGACAGCGCAGCTCGGAGGCTTCGCGCCGCAGCTCGGCTTCTTCGCCTTCGTCGCGGCGACGCTGGGCTTCGCGGCCTTCGGCGCCAGCCGCGTGCTGACGGCCGGCGCCGATTCGACGATCACGCCGATCTTCGTCAGCGGCCTGGCGGCGCTTGCCGCGAGCGGCGCCATTCCGCCGGGGGCTGCCGCGCTTCTGGCGCTGCTCGTCGGCATTGCGCTGCTGATCGCCGGCGGTCTCAGGCTCGGCTGGATCGCCGACCTGCTTTCGGTGCCGGTTCTGACCGGCTTCCTCGCCGGCATCGCGGTTCATATCGCGGTCTCACAGCTTCCCGGGCTGCTCGGCATTCCCGGCGGTGGGCACCACATCGCCGGGCAGGTCCAGGCGATATGGAGCCGGATCGGCGATGCCAACCCGTTCGCTCTCGCCATCGGCCTGTTCACCCTGGCGACGATGAATCTGTGCGAGCGCCTGGCGCCCCGCCTGCCCGGCGCGCTGATCGCACTGGCGGCCGCCACCGCCGCCGTCGCGCTGTTCGGACTGGCGGCACGCGGCGTCGCGGTTCTCGGCGTCCTGCCCTCGGGATGGCCGGCACTGGCCTGGCCGCGCTTCGACTGGGCCGATTTGCGCGGCCTGGTGCCGCTGGCTCTTTTGCTCGCGCTGGTCGTGATGATGCAGACGGCGACGGTGAGCCGCTCCTTTCCCGACGGCGAAGGCGCCGAACCGCGGATCGATCGCGATTTCGTCGGCCTCGGCGCGGGCAATCTCCTCTCCGGCCTCGCCGGCGCTTTTCCGGTCAATGCCAGCCCGCCGCGCACGGCAGTGGTCGTCGAAAGCGGCGGCGCTTCGCAGCGCGCCGCGCTGCTGGCCGCCGCCATGGTGCTGGTGCTGGCGGTTGCCGGCGGCTCGCTGCTGGCGCAGGTGCCGGTCGCGGCCCTGGCCGGGGTGCTGCTCTTCATCGCCCAGCGCATTTTCCGCCTCCGGCAGATCCGCGCCATCGCGCGGCAGTCGCCGGCGGAGTTCGCACTCATCGCGCTCACCGCCGTGGCGATCATCTGGCTGCCGATCGAGACCGGCGTCGCCATCGGCATCGCACTCTCGCTGCTGCACGGCGTCTGGATGACCACGCGCAGCCGGCCGCTCGAGCTCGGGCGCCTGCCCGGGACGACGATCTGGTGGCCGCCGGGAGACGGCTATGCGACGCAGAACGAGGCTGGGGTGCTGGTCGCGGCCTTCCAGGCGCCCTTGCTCTTCGCCAATGCCGAGAGCTTCAGGCACGGCATGATGGAGCTGATCGCGCAGCGGCGGCCGGCGCTGTTCGTGCTCGAGGCCGGCGGTATCGCGGCGGTCGACTATACTGCGGCACAGGCGCTGCTCTCCCTGATACGGGACTGCCGGGAAGGCGGAACCGCCGTCGCCATTGCGCGCGTCGAGTCGGTGCGCGCGCTCGAGGCGCTTCGCCGCTTCGGCGTCATCGCCGAAATCGGCGAAGACCACCTGTTCCACAGTGTCGAGGAGGCGCTTCGGACCCTCGACCAGCACAGCGGCGGGAGGAGCTGATGAAGTTCGAGATCGAGCCGCAACTGATCGCGACGGCGATCACGGATCTGCGCCCGACCCAGTTGACCGTCGGCATGCGCGAGGTCGAGGCCAAGCGCAAACGCTGGCGCGAGGAGAGCGCCGGCAGGAACGCGCTGTTCCTGGGCGGGCACGCTGTCCCAGTCGTCCTGGGCCCCAAGAACCGGCCCTATCTGGTCGACCACCATCATCTGGCGCTCGCCCTGCACCTCGAAGGGGAGCGGCATGTCCTGACGACGCAGCTCGCCGATCTGAGCCGGCTCGACAAGCAGGCCTTCTGGACCTTCCTCGACAATCGCGGCTGGATGCACCCATTCGACGCCGAGGGGCTGCGACGCGGCTACGGCCATATTCCGCGCAGCATTTCCGATCTGGTCGACGATCCCTATCGCTCGCTTGCCGGGGCGCTGCGGCTCGCCGGCGGCTACGCCAAGACCGAGATGCCCTTCGCCGAATTTCTCTGGGCCGATCACCTGCGCCGGCGGATCAAGCGCACGACCGTGGAGGGCGCCTTCGGGAAGGCGCTGAAGCGGGCGCTGGTCGAAGCCAAGAAGAGCGATGCCGAGCACCTGCCCGGCTGGTGCGGAGCAGAGGCCTAGCCAGACGCCTCAGCCCACCGCGTTGCTCTCCACCCTGACGCCGGCGGCGCGCCGGTCTTCGGCCTTGGTCAGGTCGCCGGTGACGGCCTTGCCGTATTCGGTGCCGACGACCGCGCCGAGCTTCGCGTCGCTGATCACGTTGTTGGCGATCAGGGCGTTTCGCTCCTTCGGTACCAGCGAGACCGAGATACCGATGCCGGTCTTGCGCACCATGTTGCCGGTGGCGACGAGGTTGCGCATCCCCCAGGACCAGCCGAGCGAAATGCCGACCTCGCTGGCGTTCTCGATGACGTTGCCGGTGACGCTGGCCTCGGCCTCGACATGCACGCCCATGCCGCCGATCAGCTCCTTGCCCTTCGGCGCCAGGCCCTTCTGGGCGTTGCGGACGATGTTGTTGGCGAAGACGGACAGGCGCCCGCCATGGTCGAGATTGGTAATGTTGGCGCCCTGCGCGCAGTCCTCGACCAGGTTGCCCGCGATGATCGCGCCCTCGAAGGCGAACTCCGAATAGAGCGCGACCTCGCCGCAGCGCCGGCCCTGATTGCCAAGCATCTGCACGCCGGAGCCGGAATTGTTGCGGATGAAGGTCAGCGCGCAGTCGCGCAGCGTATTGCCCTCGATGATCACGCCGCCGGCCCGGTAGAGGCTGATGCCATTGCCGTTCGGGCCGTCGCCACCGGCATCGTTGCGGATGCGGTTGACCCGGTTGCCGCGCACAAGGCTTTGCTCGTCGCCCGCCTGGCTGCGCCAGATCTGGATGCCGTTGTTGCCGCAATCCTCGACCGTGTTGGCCTCGATCGAAAGTCCGCGCGAATCCAGCGAGAACAGGGCGGAATCGCGCATGCTGCGGAAGCGGTTGCGTTCGATGCGCCCGGCGGTGCGATTGAGCGTCAGCCCGACCGAGCCGGCATTGGTGAACTCGCAATCGGCGAGGGCGAAATCGAGCACCTCGTCCACCGCCATCAACCCGTTGCGCTGGCCGACGCGGATATCGAGGCCGTCGAGGCCGACGCCGGCGAGCGCCGCCCGCTTGATCCGGCGCGCGACGAGCAGCGGGGCAGCCTGAGCCGCGATGAACTGGGTCGCGCCCGGTACGCCGACCAGCCGCGCGCCCTCCGGCAGCACGACATTGGCGATGCGGTAGCGGCCGGGCGCGACGAGCAGCGGCGCATCGCGCTTGACCGCTTCGACGAGCGCGTTCTGCAGGGCGCGGGACTGATCGTCGGTCGAGCCCGGGCGCAGTCCGTATTGCGACGCCTCCAGGCCGAGCGAGCCGAGCGGCGTGGGGGAGGCGGCGCGCGGCGCCGACTGCGCCAAAGCGGGAGCGGCTGCGCCCGCGACTGTGCCAAACAGGGCCGTTCGCAGCAGATTTCGGCGCGAAACCGTCATGAAACCCTCCATCGGAGCGGAGGGTTTCAAGCGGCATGCCGTTCCAGCTGCGCTGCCGTCTCGCGTCCGGCTGTCCGGGGCTGGCGAGCAGGTCCGTGCTGGGTGCTGCCTTTACAGGCCGAGCGCCCGGGCGATCTCATCCGCGGCCAGCGTCGGCGTCGTCTCGCCGCTCGCCACGGCGGCTTCGAGCTTCGGCGTGCGGGCCTTCAGCGCCGGATCGTGCCTGAGCCTGGCCTGGAGCCGGTCCTGGACCATCGCCCACATCCATTTGACGTCCTGCTGGCGGCGCTTCTCGACGATCAGGCCCTTGGCTTCGAAGCGGGCACGGTGGTCCTCGATCTTCGCCCAGAGCGTGTCGAGCCCGTCGCCGGTCAGCCCGGAAATGGTCACGACCGGCGTCGACCAGAGCGCCGAGGCCGGTGCCAGGATGTGCAGCGCCGCCTTGTACTGGGCGGCAGCGGCACGCGCCACGGTTGCTCCCGCACCGTCCGCCTTGTTGACCGCGATCATGTCGGCGAGCTCGATGATGCCCTTCTTGATGCCCTGCAATTCGTCGCCGGCATTGGGCAGCATCAGCACCAGGAAGAAATCGGTGAGGTCGGCGACAGCCGTCTCCGACTGGCCGACGCCGACGGTCTCGACCAGCACCACGTCGAAGCCGGCGGCTTCGCAGAGCAGCATGGTCTCGCGCGTCTTCGCCGCGACGCCGCCGAGCGTCCCGGAGGAGGGCGAGGGCCGGATATAGGCGTTGGGATCGACCGCGAGCCGCGCCATGCGCGTCTTGTCGCCGAGAATCGAGCCGCCGGTGCGGGTCGAGGACGGGTCGACGGCCAGCACCGCGACCTTGTGGCCGAGCCCGGTCAGATAGGAGCCGAGCGCGTCGATCGTCGTCGATTTGCCGACACCGGGGACGCCCGTGATGCCGACGCGGATGGCCTTGCCGGAATGCGGCAGGAGCCTTTGCAGCAGGGCCTGCGCCAACTCGCGATGGTCGGCGCGGCGGCTCTCCGCCAGCGTGATGGCCCGCGCCAGCGCGGCGCGCTCGCCCGCCAGAATCGCATTGCCGAGCGCGTCCAGGTCGATCATGCCCTGCTGGTAGCAAGAGCCCGGCCGCGGAGGAAGGGCGCGATTGTCGGAAGCCTGTGTCCTGGCGGCACTTGATCCGCCGGCGCCACGGTGGGACGAGTCGCCGATTGGTGGAGCGTTGCCTCGTGTCGCGGTTTCGGTTGATCGTGCTGGCCTTGCTGGCCCCGCTCGCGCTCGGCGCCTGCGGCACCACGCCGCGTACCCTGGTCCTCGCCGACACGGCGCAGGGCGACACCGTCGCCAGCTTCCCGATCTTCGTCGCGACCACGCGCGCCCCGGCCGAAAAGCCGAGCTATTTCACCGGCGAGCGAGCCGCGACGCTCTCCTTCGCACGGCTGGACATGACGGTGCCGCGGGCTCACAAGCCCGGCGAGCTCGAACTCCCCGCGGTCGGCGCGAAGGCCGATCCGTCGCTGCATTTCGCGGTCAACAAGGTGACGCCGCTGGAGCGTGACCCGATCACTGCGCAGGTTCGCGCCGAACTTGCCAAGCGCAAGCCGGTCGACCGCGACGTGCTCGTCTTCGTCCACGGCTACAACACCAATTTCGCCGACGCATCCTATCGCTTCGCCCAGATCGTCCACGATGCCGGCTTCAAGGGCGTTGCGGTGCTGTTCACCTGGCCTTCGCGCGGCGAGCTGCTGCAATACCCCTATGATCGCGAGAGTGCCTTCTATTCGCGCGACTTCCTCGAGGCGGCCCTGCGTGGCATCTCGCGCGACCTCGGGGCGAGCCGGATCGATGTCCTCGCCCACTCCATGGGTACGCTGGTGACGCTGGAAGCGTTGCGCCAGGCGAAGATCCGCGGCGACGGCAGTTTCGGCGGAAAGCTGCGCAATGTCATGCTGGCCGCGCCCGATATCGATCTCGACGTGTTCAAGACGCAGATCGACGAGATCAAGCGCGACGTCACCGTCTTCGTCTCCGCCGACGACCGTGCGCTCGCCTTCTCGCGGCGCTTCGCCGGCGACAAGACCCGGCTGGGCGCGATCTCGGCCAAGGACACCGAGATCGTCGCCGATCTCGAAAAGCGTGGCGCCCACATCATCGATCTCTCGGAGATCTCGACCAGCGACCAGCTCAACCACGGCAAGTTCGCGGCCTCGCCCAAGGTCGTGCAATTGATCGGCCGCCGACTCCAGGCCGACAAGGGCATAGCGGTCGCCGGTCCCGGTTTCGGCGACAGGCTGGGCGACATCACAGGTGGCGTGGTCGGAGCCTTGGGATCGACCGTCGAGCTCGTGGTGACGGCGCCGTCGGCCATTGCCGGCCGCTGACTGGCCGTCGACGCGCCGCATTCTGGCCGCGTTGATTTGGCTTTAAGGCCAGCCGGCCCAAAAGGCCCCGCGCTCCCCAGTTCCGGAACCGTCCATGTCCGCCTCGCGGCCTGCCCTGTCTCGTCGTTCCTTCGCCGCCCTTGCCCTGCTCGGGCCGGCGCTTGCCTCCTGCGTCCAGAGCGAAGCCATGGTTTCGCCGTTCACCGGCCCGGCCGATGCATCGACCTTCGGCAAGGAGCCGCAACTGCTCGTTGCCACGACGCGCAAGCCGACGGGCGATCGGCCGCCCTATTTCGGCTCGGAACGCGGCAGCGGGCTGGTCTTCGCGGAGGCGCGGTTGTCAGCGCCGGGGCGCGGCGTCGCGGCGCAGGTCAGCTCCGTCGTCAGCGGCGACTGGGCGGTGCTCGGTGTCCAGCGGCGCAATTCGGGCGATGCGGCGCGCGCCTTCGCGGAAGCCGCCAATGGCCGCGACGTGCTGCTCTACGTGCACGGCTACAACGAGACCTTCGAGTCATCCGCCCGCAGCGCCGGCCAGCTCTCGCACAGCCTCGCCTTCGATGGTCGCACCGCGCTCTTCACCTGGCCGTCGGGCGGAGGCCTGCTCGCCTACGCCTATGACCGTGAGAGTGCGCTCTGGTCGCGCGACGGCTTCGTCCAGGCGCTGAAGGCGCTTGTCGACAACCCGATCGCCGGCCGCGTCCACATCGTCGCGCATTCGATGGGGACCTTCCTGGCGCTGGAAGGCCTGCGCGAACTGCGTGACCTGCCGGGCTTTTCCGACCGGATCGGTTCGGTGGTATTCGCTTCACCGGATGTCGATATCGACGCCTTCGAGCAGACCGTCTCCAAGCTCGGGCCGATCGCCAGGCGGATGACCGTGATCATCGACCCCGGCGACAGGGCGCTCGCCGTCTCATCGCGTATCGCTGGCGGTGTCGCCCGAGCGGGCGCGGCCGACCGGGAGCGGCTCGACCGCCTCGGTGTGCGCGTGGCCGACACGGCCGGCCGCGGCTGGAGCATGCTCCGCCACGATCTCTTCCTCTCCGACAGCGAGGTCACGCAGGTGGTCAGGCGCGCCATCGACCGCGCCGGCTCGTAAGCGTCAGAGCGGCGGCAGGCCGACCCGCTTCTTGATCGTCGCCAGCGCGAAGTTCGACTCGACCGACTGGATGCATTTCAGCCGCGTCACCTTCAGCTTCAGGAAGCGCTCATAGCCCTCGATGCCGTCGGTCAGCACGCGCAGCAGATAGTCCTGCGAGCCGGTCATCAGGTAGCATTCGGCGACTTCCGGCCAGCTTTCGACCGCCTTCTCGAACTCGGCGATGTGCTCCTGGGTCTGCTGGCTGAGCCGGACCGAGACGAAGACGCTGAAGGGCAGGCCATAGGCCTTGGGGTCGACGATTGCCGAATAGCCCTTGATCACGCCGCTCTCTTCCAGCCGCTTCAGCCGGCGCAGGCAGGGCGTCGGCGACAGCCCGACCCTCTGAGACAGATCGTGATTGGTGATGCGGCCGTCCTCCTGCAGCAGGGCGAGCATGCGGCGGTCGGTGCTGTCGAGCATGATCTGCTCCATGTGGAAGGATGATGAGCGGAATCGTGCTCAACTGATCCTTAGGATGCCCATGATCGTTCATGCAATGGCGCCCGGATCGTCATAGGCTGACGCCACGAAAGCGGTGCGGTGCACCGGCAATGGAGGCGGATCATGAGCCAGGACGACTATCACAAGGACCGGATCGCCAATCGAAAGCTCCACCCCGAGACCCTGATGATGGGCTTCGGCTATTCGCCGGCCATGTCCGAGGGTTCGCTCAAGCCGCCGGTCTTCCTGACCTCGACCTTCGTTTTCGAGAACGCCCAGCAGGGCAAGGACTTCTTCGACCTGACCGCCGGCCGCCGCCAGCTCAAGCCGGGCGAGAAATCGGGTCTGGTCTACTCGCGCTTCAACCATCCCAACATGGAGATCCTCGAGGATCGCCTGGCGATCTGGGACGAGGCCGAGAAATGCGCGGTCTTCGCCAGCGGCATGGCGGCGATCGCCACCACCTGCTTCGCCTTCCTGCGACCGGGCGACACGATCATCCACAGCCGCCCGCTCTATGGCGGCACGGAGACCCTGCTGAAGAACCAGATGGGAGCCTTCGGCGTCACGCCTTTCGGCTTCACCGACGGCGTCGATGTGACCCAGATGCGGGCTGTCGCCAAGGCCGCTGCGGCCAAGGGGCGAGTCGCGATGATCCTGGTCGAGACCCCGGCCAACCCGACCAACGGTCTGGTCGATCTCTCGGCTTGCAAGGCCATCGCTGACGAGCTGGAGAAATCACAGGGTCATCGCCCGCCGGTCGTGGTCGACAACACCATGCTCGGGCCGATCTTCCAGAAGCCGTTGAAGCACGGCGCCGACCTCTCGCTGCTCTCGCTGACCAAGTATGTCGGCGGCCACAGCGATCTCGTCGGCGGCTCGATCAGCGGTTCGGAAGCCCTGGTGCGGCAGGTCAAGGCCTGGCGCGGCTCGCTCGGCACGCAGCTCGATCCGAACTCCTGCTGGATGCTGATGCGCTCGCTGGAGACCCTCGACATCCGCATGCACCGGGCCAACGAGAACGGCCGCAAGGTCGCGGAGTACCTGCTGAACCATCCCAAGATCGCCAAGGTTCACTATCTCGGCAATCTCAAGGAGGGCGATCCGCGCAAGGCCGTGTTCGACCGGCAGTGCAGCCAGCCCGGCTCGACCTTCGCCTTCGACGTGAAGGGCGGCGAGAAGGAGGCCTTCGCGGTTCTCGACAATCTCCAGATCATGAAGCTCGCGGTCAGCCTCGGCGGTACCGAGACGCTGGTCTCGCATCCCGCTGCGATGACGCATTCCGGCGTCGCCCGCGAAATGCGCGAGGAGATCGGCCTCACCGATGCGCTGATCCGGATCTCGGTCGGCATCGAGAATATCGAGGACCTGATCTCCGATCTGGCGCAGGCGCTGGAAGCTGCGTGACGAACTGCCTGGAAACACAGCCCTCATCCTGAGGAGCAAGCTTTGCTTGCGTCTCGAAGGATGCTCCAGAAGGTTCCCCAGCCTCTTGGAGCATCCTTCGAGACACCATTCCTTACGGAATGGCTAATCAGGATGAGGGCCATGAGAATCGCCAGGCGGATTCTGACAAGGGTGGGCGGTTGCGCTGTCGTCGCGGCGGCATTCGCCGCGGCGCTGTCCTGCGGCCCGGCGCTCGCCGAACCGCAGCAGGAGAGCGTGGCGCAGACCATCTGCCGCCTGATCGAGGGGGCGGCGAAGCAGCACGAGCTGCCCGTCGCCTTCTTCACCCGGCTGATCTGGCGCGAAAGCAGCTTCCGGCCGCATGTCACGAGCCCGGCCGGAGCGCAGGGCATCGCCCAGTTCATGCCGGGGACTGCGAACGAGCGCGGCCTTGCCGACCCTTTCGACCCGGAGGCGGCGATCCCGCATTCGGCCGCCTTCCTGTCGGCGCTGAAGGCGCAGTTCGGCAATCTCGGCCTCGCCGCCGCCGCCTATAATGGCGGCCCCAACCGGCTCGCCCGCTGGGTCGCCCGTGGCGGCACGCTGCCCTACGAGACGCAGGCCTATGTCCGCTTCATCACCGGCCGTTCGGTCGAAGAATGGCGCCTCGGCCCCGGTGAAACGCCTCCGCCGGCGACCACGCAGGAAACCGACTGCCTGACGGCGGTCGCCTCGATCCGGACCACGGCTCCGGCCGTCCTCGTCGAGGGCGCCTATGGCCCCTTCGGCGTGCAGCTCTCCGGCAATCCTTCGAAGGCCCGCGCCATCGCCTCCTATCAGCGCGTCGCCGCCCGTTTCGCCTCGCTGCTTGCCGGCAAACCCACAATGGTGCTGGGCTCGGCGGTGCCGGGGCGGGGCAGGGCGCGCTACTACCGCGTCAGGCTGCCGGCCCAGAGCCTGCGCGAGGCCACCGTGACCTGCAACCGCCTGCGGCAGGCGGGCGGCGCCTGCCTGGTGCTGCGGAACTAATTTGCGACGTGGGTTTGAAGGCTGCGTCGTCCCGGCCGAAGCCGCATAGCGGCGCAGAGCCGGGACCCATGCCTGAACCTTCCTCGGCAAAGCTCCGGCATGGGTTCCGGGCCTCCCTGCGGTCGCCCGGGACGACCCGCATTCAGAGCGCGAGACCTTCGGGGGGCTGTTAGAATCCCACCCGGCCCCAGCCGGGCAGCTTCAGCGCCGGCTGGCGCAGGTCGAGGCCGGCGACGAGGCCGAGCAGGTTGATCTCGATGCCCTCGACCCAGCCGAGCGAGATGCCGGCGAGCCCGTAGAGCGAGGCCTGTATCCCGGTGCGGCTCGGCGTCCAGCCGGCATAGAGGCCGCTTTCGCGCCAGTCCTTGCCGATCGCGGTCGGCGGCAGGGCGTGGCCGAGCTCCGGAACCTCCGCCAGCACGTGCTGGACGAAGCTGTTCGAGTTCGGTCCCGGCCAGGCGGCATAGGTGCCGTATTCGCTGTAGCTGTAGCTCTTCACCGCTTCACGGATGCGCGGGATCAGCGCTGCCGCGGCCTCGCCCTTCACCTCGGCGACGAGCTCCGGGGCATTGCCGAACCAGCGCCCATCGGCCTCGCGATGGTTGACGCGCACGGGATTTCCCCAGCCAACCACGTCGAAGCGGGTATAGGCGCGCGCGCCGGCCTCCTTCACCACCACCCAGGAATGATGGGCGAAGACGCCGCGCCACCGTCCGACCCGCGCCGCGAAGACATGCACCGTCGCCTCGGGCTCGATCGCGGCGGCCGGAAGGAGGGCGGCGCTCGACCAGTCGGCCCGGCGCCAATCGGCGGCCAGGGGCTGCCAGGGCCACCAGGCCGCATGGCTGGCGAGCGGCAGCAGGAAAAGCACGGAAAAGAGGAGGAGAAAACGTCGTGTCATGCGCCGGTAGAAAATAGGGCCGAGCCTGCGCCTCGCAAGCTGTGGTCACCGCGCCAAGATCACGAAATCGAGGTTGAGCGTTTCAGACAAGCTGATAGCTTGCCGGCGCTACCACAGCATGTCCGTGAGGAGGGGCAGATTGAGTGAATTGACGTCGGTTCTAAAACGCTTCGCGACCGGTGCGGCCCTCGGGCTCGCCCTTCTCGCGGGAACCCCGGCCCAGGCGCAGGACAAGGAACTGCGCATCTACAACTGGTCCGACTACGTCAATCCGGAGGTGCTCGACGCCTTCAAGAAAGAGACCGGCATCACGGTCGTCTACGACACCTTCGACCAGATGGAGACGGTCGAGACCAAGCTTCTGGCCGGCAAGACCGGCTATGATCTCGTCGTCGTCACGGCCTCTTTCCTGCCGCGGCACATTCCGCTGGGCCTCTACACGCCGGTCGACACCGCCAAGGTGCCGAATCTCAAGAATGCCTGGCCTGAGATCCAGCAGCGGCTCTCCAAATACGACCCCGGCAACAAGTTCGCCGTGAACTACATGTGGGGCACGACCGGGATCGGCTACAACGTCGCCAAGATCAAGGAACGGCTCGGCCCCGATGCGGTGATCGATTCCTGGAGCATCCTGTTCGACGCCGAGAAGCTGAAGAAGCTCTCCAATTGCGGCGTGCACGTGCTCGACGCGGTCGAGGAGATGTTCCCGGCGGCGCTGCGCTATCTCGGGCTCGATCCCGACTCCAAGAAGGAGGCCGACCTCAACAAGGCCGGCGAATTGCTGCGCAAGATGCGCCCGCATATCCAGAAATTCCACTCCTCCGAGTACATCAACGCGCTCGCCAATGGCGATATCTGCCTGGCCGTCGGCTATTCCGGCGACATCCTGCAGGCCAAGAAGCGCGCCGAGGAAGCCAAGAACAAGGTCGAGATCGCCTATGCGATCCCGAAGGAGGGCGCGCTGATGTGGTTCGATTCCTTCGTGATCCCGAAGGATGCGGCCAATCAGGAGGCGGCGCTGAAGTTCATCGACTTCGTCAACCGGCCGGAAATGGCGGCGAAGAACTCGGACTTCATCCAGTACGCCAACGGCAACATCGCCTCGAAGCCGCTGCTCTCGGCGGCTGTGCGCGATAATCCCGGCATCTACCCGCCGGATGCCGTGATGGCGCGCCTCTACACGATCACCCCTTACGACCAGAAGACGCAGCGGGTGGTCAATCGCCTCTGGACCCGCGTCAAGAGCGGGCGGTGAACGCGCCATCCGGCGCCGCGACGCGGCGCGCCTCGCCAGGCAGCGTCCGTCGCGACTTCCAGCCCTGGAACGACCCGGCGGCGAAGCCGCTGGTCGAGTTCCGCAATGTCACCAAGCGCTTCGGCAAGGTGACCGCGGTCGATGCGCTCTCGCTTTCGATCCATGCGCGCGAGTTCTTCGCGCTGCTCGGGCCGTCGGGCTGTGGCAAGACCACGCTGATGCGCATGCTCGCCGGCTTCGAGCAGCCGGACGAGGGCGAGATCCTGCTCGACGGCGTCGACATCACCACCGTGCCGCCCCATCAGCGGCCGGTGAACATGATGTTCCAGTCCTATGCGCTGTTCCCGCATCTCTCGGTCGGCGACAACATCGCCTACGGGCTGAAGCGCGAAGGGCTGCCGAAGGCGCAGCTGCGCGAGCGGGTGGACGCGATGCTGAAGCGCGTCCGGCTGAACGGTTTCGAGGGGAGGCGGCCTGACCAGCTGTCGGGCGGTCAGCGCCAGCGCGTCGCTCTCGCTCGTGCCCTCGTCAAGCAGCCCAAGCTGCTTCTGCTCGACGAGCCCTTGGGGGCGCTCGACAAGAAGCTGCGCGAGGCGACGCAATACGAGCTGATGGACCTTCAGGCCGATCTCGGCCTGACCTTCATGGTGGTCACGCACGACCAGGACGAAGCCATGACCATGGCCGACCGCATGGCCGTGATGGATCATGGCCGGCTGCTCCAGATCGCGCCGCCCGATTTGATCTACGAGGCGCCGGCCAATCGTTTCGTCGCCGAGTTCGTCGGCGACATAAACCTGATCGAGGGCAGGGTGACCGCGGTCGAAGGAGATCTCGTCACGCTCGCGAACGAGCATGCCGGCACGATCGAGCTCGACGAGGATGCGCCCGCCTACAAGCCGGGCGACGCGCTCGCCGTTGGCCTGCGGCCCGAGAAGATCGTGCTCAGCCATGAGGAACCGCCGCAGGCGGTGAACAAGGTCGCCGGCGAGATCTGGGATATCGGCTATCTCGGCGACATGACCATGATCCAGGTGATGGTCGGCGGCGACGAGGGCAAATTGCTCAAGGTCTCGCTGACCAACCGCACTCGGCGCATCGAGCGCCCCTTCGCCTGGGAAGACAGGGTCTGGCTGTCCTGGGACGTCGAAGCCGGCATGGTGCTGGCATCGTGAGCGGCCCGGTTCCCCGAGCGGCCGGCGGGCGCGGGCTGCTCGTCGCCGCGATCCCCTATCTCTGGTTGCTCGCCTTCTTCCTGGCGCCCTTCCTCATCGTGCTGCGGATTGCGCTCTCGGACGCTGCGACCGACCAGCCGCCCTATGCGCCGCATTTTCTTGGCTTCGACGCACTTGGCGAATTCTTCGCCGGCCTCGATTTCGAGAATTTCCGCCTGCTCGGCGAGGACGCGCTCTATTGGCAGAGCTATCTCTCCTCGCTGCGCATCGCCGGGCTGACCACGCTGATCGCCCTCGCGCTCGGCTACCCGCTGGCCTACGCGATGGCGATGGCGCCGATGCGCTGGCAGGGCATCCTGCTCCTGCTCGTCATCCTGCCGTTCTGGACCTCCTTCCTGATCCGCGTCTACGCCTGGATCGGCATATTGCGGCCGGAGGGGCTGCTCGACATGGCGCTGGGCTGGCTCGGGCTCACCAGCGAGCCGCTGCGCCTGCTCAACACCGACACTGCCGTGCTGATCGGCATGGTCTATTCCTACCTGCCCTTCATGGTGCTGCCGCTCTACACCACCTTGCAGAAGCTCGACGCCACGCTGGTCGAGGCCGCCGCCGATCTCGGCGCGACGCCGCTCACCATTTTCCGCACCGTGACCCTGCCGCTATCGCTGCCGGGCATCCTCGCCGGCTCGGCTCTGGTCTTCATTCCGGCGATCGGCGAGTTCGTCATCCCCGATCTGCTCGGCGGCCCCGATACGCTGATGGTCGGCAAGGTGCTCTGGAGCGAGTTCTTCTCCAACCGCGACTGGCCGCTGGCCTCGGCGGTGGCGATCGTGCTGCTGATCGTGCTGGTGCTGCCGCTCGTGCTGCTGCAGCGGGCGGGGAGGGCGGCGCGATGAGGCGCTTCGGCAGCTTCCACCTCGCCGCGCTCGTCCTCGGCTTCGCCTTCCTCTATCTGCCGATCGTCGCGCTGATCGCCTATTCCTTCAACGCCTCGCGGCTGGTCACGGTCTGGGGCGGCTTCTCGACGCATTGGTATGTCGCGCTGTTCAACAACCAGCCGCTGCTCGATGCCGCCTGGCTGACGATCCGCGTCGCTTTGGTCTCGGCGACGCTGGCGGCCGGCCTCGGCACGCTCGCGGCGCTGGCACTGACGCGCTATCGCAGCTTCGCCGGCCGCACCCTGTTCTCCGGCATGGTGCTGGCGCCGCTTGTCATGCCGGAGGTGATCACCGGCCTGTCGCTGCTGCTGCTCTTCGTCGCCGGCGATGTCGGGCGCGGCTACTGGACCGTGGTCGTCGCCCACGCGACCTTCAGCCTCGGCTTCGCCTGCATTGTGGTGCAGGCGCGGCTCGCCGGCTTCGACCGGTCGCTGGAGGAGGCGGCGCGGGATCTCGGGGCGACGCCGGTGACGACTTTCTTCACCGTGACGCTGCCTCTGATCTGGCCGGCGGTCCTCGCCGCCTGGATGCTCGCCTTCACGCTCTCGCTCGACGATCTCGTGATCGCGAGCTTCACCAGCGGCCCGGGCGCGACGACGCTGCCGATGCGGCTCTATTCGGCGATCCGCCTCGGCGTCTCGCCCGAGATCAACGCCGCCTGCACGATCATGATCGGCGCGGTCGCGGTGGCGGTGATAGCTGCCTCGCTATTGCTCAAGCGCGAGGCGCTCGCCGGAGAGAAGGGTTAAACGGCGGGTGAACGCCGGCCTCAAGGCCGGTTCAGGGCGAGGCTGCGAAGGTCATGGCCGGAGCGGGAGAGGTCTCCCGCCATGGCACAGGACTTTTCGACATGCCCCGCAAATTCGTCGTCGCCGGTTTCGCCTCGCTGGCGCTGGCCGGCGCGGCGCTCGCCTTGTTTGGCCTCGTTGGAGGCGGCGCGGCGCAGGCCTATGACCGGTACGAGCGGCAATATGAGCGGCGCGAGCCGGGCTGGCGCCCGTCGCCGCCCGCCTTTCACGGCTATTGGGGCTATCGCCGCTGGAAGCGCTGGAACGACGAGCGACGCGACGATGCCTTTTATGGCCGACCCTATCAGGGACGCGATTGGCGCTAGCGACGAAAGCCGGCGCAGCGTGGAACCCGCGCTGGCTCTCGTCTTCACTCTGCGGCTGATTTCTGGGCGTATCCGAGTTTCTGGTTGAGCTCTTCGAGGAGCTTTTCGGCGGCGTCGGCGATGACGGTTCCGGGCGGGAAGATCGCGCTGGCGCCGGCCTCACGCAGGGTC